>JANPOR010000319.1:0-30023 GCA_031428075.1 Hymenobacter sp.
CCTCGACCTACCATTTTCATTCGTTGCACTCATTCCACCAACGCTCCCTTCTCCATGTTCAATAACCTCCAGGACCGAGGCCCCGCCGACCGCATCCGCGTCAACGTCCACGAGGCCCACGAACTGCGCTACTGGACCTGGAGCGGTTCTCGGGTTCGTGTACGTGGCAGCCGCAATGGTCAACTCAGTTTTTGGCGTCGTGCTCGGTTATCCAGTCGGCTGCCGTTCGGATGACGGCTTCCAGCGCCCCGTGGGCTTCGACGCGTTCAGCCAGGCCGGCCACCTGGTGGGCGGGCAAGTTGTCGAGCACGACTACGTCGCCGGGCACCGGCGTGGGGCCGGCGTGGGGCTGGGTGCCTCTGCTGGAGGCAAGCCGCAAGCACCTCCCCGTTGACGGCCCCGCTCACCGGCACGGCCGCTTGCAGGCCCGTGGTGGTCAGCGCCGCCACCAACGTCACGTTCGGCCCGCCGTGCAAGGGCGTGGCCCGGGGGGCGTGCTGCCCGCCCGGGGCGCGGGCGTCACGACGGCAATAGGTCCGGTTGGTGCCAGGACGAAATGCGCTGTACGCATTTCGTCCACGAACTTAAAACACGTAAAATCCTGCGTTTGCAGCGTTTTCACCAAGGCACCCCGCAAGGCTATGACCCGCTTGGTGCCGCGATCGGTGGCGTGAACGCCTTTTTTTGGCCACCCATCCAGCGCCTGCACTGCTTGTCCCAGCGTGGCGCGGCCCACGTCCGGCGCGCCCGGCGCGGCCAGCCACACCCGCAACTCGTCCCAGGCGGCACCGGGTTGCTGGCGCAAGCAAGCCCCAATCCGGCGCGGGCGGGCGTATCCAGGCACGGCTCCAGCCGCTGCGCAGGCGCTTCTCCACAAAGGAAACCGACACGCTGAACCGGACGGCGACTTGGCACCCGGTCTGCCCGGTCTGCCCACAGGCAACGGCCACCCGCTCTCGCAGATCCAACGAATACGCTTTCATGCCAAAAGATACCTTAAAACCGTAATCATCTTGAGAATTGCTCTACTTCGTTGCCAGGTGGCTGTTTTGTCTCTGGCTTAAACGTTGAGTCAAACAAGCATTTTCTGGTTAGGGTCTCTATTCACTTTGACCGCCGCAGCACAACCTGCCAGCCGATTGCCAGGGTTTATAACCAGCAAGCGTAGAGCCAGTCGGTACGTGTTGGCCCGGTTGTTTTGCGCACAGCTGATTTATTGCCTCCGCGGGCGTCTTGCCGCCGAAGCCGCTGGCCGTTTGGACAGGGTGTAATACCTTGCCCGTGCGCTGCAAATTGTTCGAGCGAGTTGCCACCCCATCGGAAGGGTGCCCGGAACGAGCCTGAAGCACCCCAAGTTTTTGGCTGCTTGATTTTACTTGTCAGAAATAAATGTTAATCAGTAGCTTATTCGCTCATGAAGTTTCCAGCACAGTTGAAACCCGCTTGTATTACCGCGCTGCTCCTAGCGCTGCTCGCTAGTTCGGCGGTGGCCCAGCAGCATGGGTCGAAATCCAAAAGCAGGGCCCCAAAAGGAACGGCCGCCGTTTACGACTCCACGCTCTACAATGGGCTGCGGTGGCGCTCCATCGGCCCGTACCGGGGCGGGCGGGCGGGCACGGTGACGGGCGTGCCCGGCAACCCCAACCTGTACTACATGGGCTCGGCCGGGGGCGGTGTGTGGCGCACGACTGATGGCGGCGGCACCTGGGGTAACATCACCGACAAGTATTTTGGCGGGTCGGTGGGGGCCATAGCCGTCAGCGAGTCGGACCCGAACGTGATTTACGCCGGGGAGGGCGAGCAAACTGTGCGCGGCAACGTATCGTCGGGCTTCGGGGTGTGGAAATCGCAGGACGCGGGCAAGACGTGGACCAACATTGGCCTGAAAGATTCCCGCCACATCGGCCGCATCCGCATCCACCCCAAAAACCCCGATTTGGTGTACGTGGCGGCCATGGGTAACCTCTACATTCCCGGCGAGATGCGCGGCGTGTACCGCAGCAAGGACGGCGGCAAAAATTGGGAGCGGGTGCTGTTTGCCAACAAAGACGCCGGGGCCGTGGACCTGATTTTGGACCCGACGAACCCACGCATTCTCTACGCCAGCACCTGGAATGTGCGGCGTACGCCCTACAGCTTTTCCTCGGGCGGGCCGGGCTCGGGCCTCTGGAAAAGTACTGACGGCGGCGATACTTGGCAGGATATTTCCCGCGCCGATGGGTTGCCGGCCGGCACGCTGGGCATCATCGGCGTGGCGGTTTCCCCGGTGAACTCCAGCCGGGTGTGGGCCCTGGTGGAAGCCGAGAAGGGCGGCATGTTCCGCTCCGACGACGGCGGTCTGCACTGGGCGAAGCTCTCTGACGACCGCAACCTGCGCCAGCGCGCCTGGTACTACACGCGCATCTATGCCGACCCCAAAGACGCCGACATCGTGTACGTAATGAACACGTCGTACCACAAAAGTAAGGACGGTGGGCGCACGTTTCAGGCCAACAATGCCCCGCACGGCGACCACCACGACCTTTGGATTGCCCCCGAAAACCCTAGCCGGATGATTATCGCCGACGACGGCGGCGCCCAAATTAGTGCCGACGGCGGCCTGAACTGGACCACCTACGGCAACCAGCCCACCGGCCAGTTTTACCGCGTCATCACCGACAACCACTTCCCCTACCGCATCTACGGGGCCCAGCAGGACAACTCCACGGTGCGGATTGCGCACCGTTCAGGCGGCAGCACCATCGGCGACCGGGACTGGGAGCCCACGGCCGGCGGCGAAAGCGCCCACTTGGCCATCGACCCGCTCAACCCCGACATCGTGTACGGCGGCAGCTACGACGGCTTTTTGGCCCGCATCGACCACAGCACGGAGCAGGAGCGTATGGTCAACGTGTGGCCCGACAACCCGATGGGCCACGGCGCCGAGGGCATGAAGTACCGCTTCCAGTGGAACTTCCCGCTGGTGTTTTCGCCCAATGACCCCAAGAAGCTCTACGCTGGCTCCAACCACCTACACGTCACCACCAACGAAGGCCAGTCGTGGGAAATGATTAGCCCCGACCTGACCCGTAATGACCCCAAAACCCTGGGGCCCTCGGGCGGGCCGATTACCAAGGATAACACGGCCGTGGAATACTACGGCACCATCTTCGCCATTGCCGAGTCGCCGGCCGAGGCGGGCGTCATCTGGACGGGTTCGGACGACGGGCTGCTGCACGTGACCCGCAACAACGGCAAAACCTGGACGAAGGTGGCGCCGAAGGATATGCCCGAGCGTATTCAGATTAATAGCATCGACGCCCACCCGACCCTCAAGGGCACGGCCTACGTGGCGGCCACGATGTATAAGTCAGGCGACTTCCGGCCCTACCTGTACAAGACGACGGACTACGGGAAAACGTGGACGAAAATCACCGCCGGCATTGCGGATACGCATTTTACCCGCGTGGTGCGGGCCGACCCCAAGCGGGCCGGCCTGCTGTACGCCGGCACCGAGTACGGCATGTACGTCTCTTTCAACGATGGGGCCCTGTGGCAGCCGTTTCAGCTCAACCTGCCGCCGGTGTCCGTCACAGATCTGACCATTAAAAACGATAACCTGATTGCGTCCACCCAGGGTCGGGGCTTCTGGCTGCTCGACGACATCACGCCCCTGCACCAGCTAAGCGCGCCGGTGGCGGCCAGTAGATTCCACCTGTACACGCCCACGCCGAGCTACAAGATGGAGGGCAGCAGCACACCTGACATACCTAAAACCGCCGGCCAAAACCATCCGGAAGGCGTCATGCTCTATTATTACCTGGCTCAGAAGCAGGACTCGGCCAGCGCTGTGAAGCTGGAAATCCTGGACTCGAGCGGCAAGCTCATCCGCACCTTCGCCAACACCGACCGCGACCTGCGCGATAAGAACCTGACGAAGGAAGAAAAAGCTAAGGCGAAGAAAGAACTGCTGCCCACGCGCAAGGGCCTCAACCGCTTCGTGTGGGACCTGACCTACCCCGACGCCAGCAGTTTCGAAGGCCTGATCCTGTGGGGCGGCGGTACGCAGGGCCCCAAGGCCGTGCCCGGTGCTTACAAAGCGCGCCTGACGCTGAACCAGGAAACCCAGGAAACCGCTTTTACCGTGCTGCCCGACCCGCGCAGCAAAGCCATGCCCCAGGACCTGCAAGCGCAGTTCGACTTTCTGAAAGACGTGCAGCAGAAGCTCACCGAAACCCACGATGCCATCCGCGACATCCGCACCGTGCGCGGGCAGCTCAACACCATTACTGTCCCTTTGAAAGGCCAAGCCAACGCCAAAGATGTGGTGGAGTCGGCCGGGGCCATCGAGAAGAAAATGACGCAGATCGAGGAAGCCCTCTACCAAACCAAAAACAAAAGCGACCAGGACCCGCTGAATTTTCCCATCCAGCTGAACAACAAGCTGGCCAACCTGGCCAGCCAGGTCAGCGCCGGCAACTTCCGGCCCACCGAGCAGGCCGTGGCGTTCAAAAAGGAAGTTATGGAGCAGATTAATCAGCAGCTCACTCAATTTAAGATGGTCAAGGAGCAGGACATCCCCGCCCTAAACAAGCTCATCCGGGACAAGAGTGTGGACGCCATTACGCTCCCGAAACAACCCGCGCCGGTCCCGCCCAGCAGCTTATAGCGCGGCGGTTATTAATGAAAAGCTCAGGTCTGCAATCAGGCCTGGGCTTTTTGCGGCCGAAGCTTAAGGGCCCTGCTCTTGGCCAACTGGTAGCGTACCCTGTACGCCGTGGCCACTACCAGCAGCAGCGCACAGCCTTCGCTGAGCAGCTTTTCAGCATCAAAAAAATCCACGGGTCGGTCCTTGAGCAACGGGTCCATCACCACGCCGTGCACGACGAATAGCAAAGCCGTGCCGTAGGAGAGCAGATGCACGTTTTTCCAAGCCCGGAAGCTCATTCGTTGCCGGATGCCCTTCTGACTCGTGAGAATGACGACCAGTAAGGCGTAGAAGGAAAGGGTGCCGGCCGCAACGAAAAGCCGCTGATGCGGCGCGTGAATCGGAAACAGAACATTGACAAGCGTGAATCTGGAGGTCTTGTCGACCACCAGTAGCAGTGGATGAACGACCGCCAGCGCCAGGGCCCCGTAGGCCGTCCAGTTATGCACGTCGTACACTCGAATCCGCTTTGCCCAGGCCGGCAGTTTGTTCCAGTACCATGCCTTTCGATAAGCCGTGCCCAGCATCATGCCCAGCAAGTAGTTGGCGGTAAGTGCCGCGGTAGCGGCCAGGCCAGCGGCCGATGATACATCCAGCAGGGAAACATCCACGGAATAAAGTTCTTGGAAGGAAGGCGAAACCTACGCAGAAAGCGCAAACTGCGCCCGGGGCAGATGAGGATGGACTGTGCGTAATCTGTTCTTTCAGGGCCTGCTATCCGTTTACTCGCCTGGGTAGCGCAGCCCGATTTGCTGCCGCACCGCGTCCAGCACCTGCATCAGGTCGAGGCTAAAGGCCAGCGGCAACAACGGGCTCTCCTGCAAGCCTTGATCTAGGCACTGCTGCACGTGCGCTGCTTCGTAGTGGTAGCCGTGTCCCTGAGTTTCGGACGAAAATACCTGCGGCTCTTGGCCCAGTAGCTGCACCCGCACCCCGGTGGGCGCATGAAACCGTCCGGTGAGCTGCAACTGGCCTCTGGTGCCGTAGAGCACGCAGCGGTTGTCGGTCGTAGCGGCTAGTGTCGAGAACAGACTGGCTGTGGCCCCGTCGGCGTAAGCCAGCGCCATCGCGCAGTTCAGGTCCACGCTGGTGGCGGCCGGCGTGGCCACGGCCCGTACGACCGCGGGCGCGCCCAAAAAAAGCTGGCTGATGAAGAGTGGGTATACGCCGATGTCGAGCAGGGAGCCCCCGGCCAGCGCGGGGTCGAACAGCCGCCCTTCAGGCTTGTAGGAAGCCGCAAAGCCAAAGTCGGCCACTAGGTGCTTCACCTCACCGATGACGCCCGCCCGGACCAGGTCTAGCGCCTGGGCCACGGCCGGAAAGAAGCGCGTCCAGAAAGCTTCCATCAGGAACACCCGCTGGCCTTGCGCTGTGCGAATCATCTCCTGGGCTTGGCCGGCGTTCTGGGCAAACGCTTTTTCGCACAGCACGGGCAGGCCCGCCCGCAGGCAGAGCAGGGCATGTGCGTGGTGTTCGGAATGCGGCGTGGCCAGGTAAACGACGTCCACGCCGGGCACCGCCAGAAGGTCTTCGTAGCTGCCAACGGCGTGGGGCACCGCAAATTCGGCGGCAAAGGCCTGCGCTTTGGTCAGGCTGCGCGAGGCGACGGCGTGCAACCGGGCCTGCGGCACGAGCGCCAAGTCCTCGGCAAACTTGTGGGCGATGTTGCCCAGGCCCAGGATGGCCCAGTTGTAGGTGCGCATGAGATGGGAAACCAACTATGGAAACCGCCAAAGGTAGAGAATGCGCTACCCCGGCCCACACACATGGGCAAGCGTTATTTCTGCAAGTACACCGTTTTGCCTTCTTTCGCCGACTGTTTAGCAGCGTCCAAAATCTCGACCACCACTAGGTTGGTGGGCAGCGAAGAAAGCACGTCTTCCGGCACTTCACCCCGGATTACGGCTGCCAGGTAAGAGAATGGGTCGTCGTAAGGCGCTTTGGGGGCCCCGACGCTGAGGTCCTGGGCTGCTTCCGATTCGCTGCGCCGGATGCGCAGGTGGCTACGGTCGAGGGCAAACACGGCACCCGTCTGGCCATAAACTTCCAGGTCTTTGCGCGCGTACGGCCAGTTCCAGGACGCCTGGATAATGCCCTGGGCCTTGGGGTAGGTGAGCAGGACGGTGGCCTCGTCCTCGACGTGGGGGTACGCCTCCGGCTGGAGGTGTTGGGTGATGGCGGTTACCGAAAGGGGCCGTTCGCCCCGCATCAGCCAGGTCATGAGGTCGGCCCCGTAACAACCAAAATCCACGAGTGCTCCGCCGCCGTTTTGCACCGGGTCGGTTAGCCAGTCCAGGAATTCTGCGTTCACCCCGATTGCTTTGGGGCCCTGGTGGCCGTCGTGGACGACCATTTTGCGGATTTCGCCGATGGCTCTTTCCTGGTCCACCAACTGGTAGGCCTGCTGGTTGGTGCCGTACCAACTGGTTTCGTAATTGGTGAGCAGGTGGATGTGGTACTTACGGGCCAGGGCCGCCATCTGGCGGGCGTGGTCGAGGCTCACGGCCAGGGGTTTCTCCACCATCACGTGGATGCCGCGGGGGGCGCAAGCCTGCACCACGGCCAAGTGCTCGTAGATGCTGCCAAACGCCGTAACCGCCTGCGGCTTGGTTTTGGCCAGCATTTCTTCCAGCGAGTTATACACGAGGCTCATGCTCAGGCCGTGCTGCTGGGTGAAGCGCAGCGCCAGCGCGCGGTTTGGCTCGGCAATGCCCACGATGACGATGTCGCCCTGCTTTTCGCGTCCGAGCAGCCCGTGTACGTGCGTGTGCGTCAGGCCTGCTACGCCCACCCGGATGGGCGCCGCGGGTTGGGCTTGAGCGGCAGCGGATGATCCGGTCAGGACCAGCAGAAACAGCGCGATAACAGCGGCCAGGGCACAACGCATGGTTTCAGCGGCAAATGGTGATGCGGAAAGGTAGCGACCGTTTCGCATCCAAAGCCAACAGAACCAGTCGTTGCCCCAGCCGTTGCCATAACTTTTCCATCAACAATACCACACCTAAAAAAGGGCCCGTCAACAAAGCTGACGGGCCCTTTCTTAGGTGTGATAAGAGGCTATTCTTTCACAAAGCGCTGATGGAAGGTCTGCTGCCCGTCGTTGATGCTAATCAGGTACATTCCCTTGGCCAGGTTGCTCACGTCGAGGATGCCGTTGCCATCGTAGCGGGCCGTGCTAACGGTCGCACCGCGCAAGTCGGTCACGCGCACGTTGCTGATGTCGGCCGTGCCGGTCAGCGTGAGTTGCAGCGTGCCGGTGGTCGGCACGGGGTACACATTGAACGCACGCGTGCTACCGTCAAGGCCGGTGAGGGAGGCGACCGCTGGGCTGCTCGCCGGGCCGGTCGCGGCCGCGAAGGTGGCGCCGGTGGTCACGCCCACCGCGTTCCAGGCGTTGGTTACGGCCTGCACTTGCGCCGAAGTCGCGCCGAACAGGTCGGTGGCAGCCTGAATGGAATAGGTACGGGCCTGCGCGTAGGTTGAGCCGGCCACCATGTACACGCTTTCCATGCGGAAGGTAATTTTAGCCGCTGCGGTGAGGCCTTGACTTGCTATCACATACGGCACGCCTTTCTCGTTGGTGCCAGACTTGCCGTTGGCCACCAAATAGTACCAGAAGTTGAGTACGCCCGAGTTGGTGTGTACGCCGCCGTTGTCGGAAGTGCCGGTGTACCAGTTGATGCCCTTGTAGTAATCAGGCTGACCTTGCGACTTGGGGTCGCTCATTGAGCGCAGCGCGGGGCCCGTTTTGTCGATTTCCTCGCCGATGAGCCAAGTCGATTTGGGTGTCACGCCGCTCGATACTACGCCCAGAGTTTTCACCGAGTAGTCCTCTATGCTGGCACCCCAAATGTCGGAAAGGCCCTCGTTCATGGCGCCCGACTCATTCGAGTAGGTAAGGTTTGCGGTGCTCTGGCACACGGCGTGGCCAATTTCATGGCCGCACACATCCAACGCCGTCAGTGGGCGAAAAGTCGAAGCGCCGTCGCCGTAGGTCATCACCGAGCCATTCCAGTACGCATTTTCGTAGTTGCGGCTGTAGTGTACGTAACTCTTGATTTTAGCCCCGGCGTTGTCGTAGCTGTTGCGGCCGTGCACAGCTTTCCAGTAGTCGTAGGTGCACTGAGCCCCCATCTGGGCGTCGCCCGCCACCCAGTCGAAGTTGGCGTTATTGTACTCCGCGGCCGTCCAGTTGTTGTCGGCGTCCACGAAGTCCACGGCCTTGCTATACGAGGTGCCCTTTTTCATGTTATAAGTTTCGATGCCCAAGCCGCGGGTGGTTTCGCGCAGGAAATAACCGCCGGTCGTGGTACCGTCGTTGATGGAGCGCGTGCCGCTATAGGCCGTGGCGAACGTACCCGTAGCGCCGGTGTGCTTGATGATATCGTCTTTGAGCACCACTTCGCCCGTTTGGGCGTCAACGTAGACATAGGCCCTGCTCACCGGCTCCTGGGCATAAACGTTGAATTTCCAGGCTAGCACGGACTGTCCTCTGGATCCAGTCTGGCGGCCCAACTCATTGCGCACAATCACCAGTTCGCCCTGCGGGTAATAGCTGGCGGCTGAATTGTTGGTGTCCTGCTTCAGCCCCGTTTCTTCATCTAGGTCCTGCCACATGTATTTCTGAGCACTCACAAAGGCCAGGGCCCGTTTCAGCGCGGCCGAGGCACTCAAGGAAGGCGCAGTATTCAGGCCGGAGATTTTCTCAAAGTCGCCGCTGATGCTTTCCACCGTGCCGCCTTTGGCGTGCACGGTGTAGTCGGCATGCTCTACACGGACCCCTTGGTAGTATTGGGCAAATTTTTCGTGAATAAAGCCCAACTGATCGGTCTCAACGCGGATTTTACGCATTTGGTCGGCGTTGGTCAGAGCCAGCTCCTGCCGCAACACTTGGACGGCTTCGACGCCACGGTAGGCCGTTTTGCCTGCGGCGTTGAACTGCACCAGCACGGGCTGGCTGTTTTCGCCCAATACTTTGTTTTGGACGCGCAAGGCCCCGTCTTGCGCTTGGGCGGTGGAGGCAGCCAGGGTACCGAGTGCTAGCAACGCGGCGGAGTAATGTTTTTTCATGTAAAAAAATTAAGAATGAGGTTGACTAATAGGGAAAGTGTTGAACACGAATGTTTCGCCCTAAATCAAACGCAACTTAATTATTTTTTATCAAAATTCCTTACTATTCTATGAGAGATTATTTATAAGTAGAAAAGACTTACATAATTCATAGTAAGCAAATTGTACATAACAACGGTGATTAAAAAAGCGAAGGTCGTTGCCGAGCTGTGGCACCGATATAACCGGCCATTTTATGGAATGGATACCAAGCTATGATACGCCGATTGCAAGCTGCCTGGCTGCCCGCCGGCGGGATATTTCGGTGGGAGCCCTTCGCCGCTACCTCCTAAAACACCCCGCAAGCCCGGCTGTCGGGGATGGGTGAATCGCCCGAATGCGTGGCCCTCCTATGCCCACAAATCGCCGGCTAGTCGGCGGGCACCGTAGCGGTCTTTGGGCCGGTCGGATGCATACATATGGGCCGTTTCCCAGATGGGTAACTGCGGATCACCCCTTAGCCTCAGCTCAATTGTTTCGCCGCACCCCGTCAGTAAACCACCGTCTGCGGTCAGGCCGTGGCACCGCCGCAGCTGGAACCGGTGCCGGCTGTGCAGCCGTAGCAGTGTTGGTTGAGGACGATGGTGCGCTGGCCCAGCGTGGTGGCGTCGAAGTCGCGGATGTGTTGCACGGGACTTGCCACCGTTAGGTCGAGCATCTGGTTGAAGTCGCAGTCGTAGAGGCCGCCGTCCCAGCCCACCGAGATGGTGTTGCGGCACATCACGCCCACGGCCGCCACGGGGTTGAAGGCGGTGACGAGCTTTTCCATGTAGCCAGCGTAGTTTTTCGACTCAATGAGGTAGTCGAGGAACCGGCTGACCGGAATGTTGGTGATGGCGAATAACTCGTTAAAAACAATGTCGAAATCTTTCGACAAAGCCCGCTTGAACTGCTGCTGTAGCGCCGCCTGCGGGCCAGGCATGAACGCGCCGCTGGGGTTGTACACTAGGTTGAGCACCAAGCCGCTGTCCTGCTGGCCGTAGCCCACGGCGTTGAGCATGCGCAAGGCCCTGATGGAATCCTCAAACACGCCTTCGCCGCGCTGGCGGTCGGTCTTGTCGGCGCTGTAGAAGGGCAGCGAGCTGACTACTTCCACGCCGTGCTTTTTGAAAAACTCTGGCAAGTCGTGGTACTTCTTGTTGGCGACGATGATAGTTAGGTTGCAGCGTACCAGCACTTTGCGGCCCAGCTTGCTGATTTCTTCGACGAACCAGCGGAAGTCGGGGTTCATCTCCGGGGCCCCGCCCGTGAGGTCCACTGTGGGGATGTCGGTCTGGGCCAGCGAGTCGAGGCAAAGCTGCATCGTTTCGCGGGTCATGATTTCCTTGCGGTCGGGGCCGGCGTCGACGTGGCAGTGTTTGCACACCTGGTTGCACATCTTGCCCACGTTGATTTGCAGCACGGCTGGTGCCACTGGTCGGAGCGGGAAGAGCCCGGCCTCAGCCATCTTTTCGTGGAACAGCGGCAGGTGCAGAACATCGGCGACTTCTTGGCGGAGCACCGTGAGTTGGAAAGCCGAATCAGCCAGCTGGCTGCCAGTGGCTTTGAGTGATTTTATCATGCAGGAAGGAGGATGGTATGTGACGCGCGGGCCGCGAGTTGAAAGGGCGAACACGCGGTGTCTACACTACATCGATAGCTCTTTGACTTTGTTCATCATCTGTACGCCATGTACCAACGTGGCCCCGCCGCGAATGGCCGCCGCGACGTGCACGGCCTCCATCATCTCCTGCTCCGAGCAACCCTTTTCGAGCGTGTCGGCCGAGTAGGCGTCGATGCAATATGGGCATTGCACGGCGTGCGACACGGCCAGCGCGATGAGCGACTTTTCGCGGGCCGTGAGGGCCCCCTCGGCGAAAACGGCGCCGTAGTAGGCAAAAAACTTATCGGCAAATTCCTTCTGAAACTCGCCGATATTGCCGAATTTCTTGAGGTCGGCGGGATTGTAGTAGGTTTCCATTAAGGCTAACGGGCTGACAAGTATGGTAAAACAGATACGAGAAAGGGCAGCGTTGCAGATGTAAGACCGGCATTATTCATAAAAGTGCCGCATTCGCCGGGTGGTGGTCAGCACTACCCAGTCGCCCAGGCGGGGCAGGCAGGTGTGCAGCAGCACGATGAGCCGCCCCAGCGCGGAAATGACGGTGCGCTGCCGGCGCCGGCGAATGTGATGCAAGATAATGTCGGCCACCTGAGCCTGGGTTTTCTGCCAGCGGGGCGGGCGATGCGCGATGGGGACGAGCTGCCCGGCCGCGTCGAGCACGCGCTTCTCGGGGTCGTTTTGGGTGAAGCCGATGTGGACCACGCCAAAGTGAATGCCGGTGTGGAATAATTCGAGCCGAAGGGTGTGGGCGAGGTTGGCCACGGCCGCTTTGCCGGCGCAGTAGGCCGAGCCGCTGGGCATGCCGTTGAGGGCTGAGATTGACGAGATGAACGTGACGCTGCCCCGCGACTGCACCAGGTACGGAAGGGCCGCCTTGAGCGGATATACCGAGCCGTACACGTTGCTGTCGAGCACCTGCCGGAACACGTCGGGCTGCATATCGGCGAAGTAGGCCCGCATCGAAATGCTGGCGTTGGTAACGAGGACATCCAGCCGGCCGAAGTGCTGAATGGCCGTATCCACTAGGCGCTCGCAGGCGGCGTAGTCGGTGACGTCGGCTACGCAGCTCGCCACCGCAAAGCCGGCCTCGGCCAGGGCCCTCCGGGTTTGTTCAAGGCGTTCGGCCTGGCGGCCGTTGAGCACCACGGCGGCCCCCTGCTGGCAAAGGGCGCGGGCCGTTTCGCGGCCAATGCCCGATTCTGAGCCGGTGACGATGGCGACTTTGCCCGCAAATAGCCCGGCCCGCTCGGCCGGATTGGCACTAAACATACTGATGCGCTTTAAACCAGGCGAAAGCCTCGGCCACAGCTTGTTCGATGGGCGTTTGAGGAAGTCCCAGCTCAGCGCGAGCCTTTTCCACACAGAAATAATGCCCGTCGTTGGCCACGGCCACCAGCGCCGAATTGAGTTGAGCCGGCCGGCCGGTTAGCCGGGCTTGCCAGTTGCCGGCCGCGCCGAAGAGGCGGGCCAGGGCCGGGGGCACCGGCCAGCGCGGGGGTCGTACGCCCATGACGCCGGCCATCAGCGCGAAGGCTTCGCGGTAACTCAGGTTTTGATTCCCCAACAGGTACGACTCGCCGATACGGCCCTGGGTAAGGGCGTTGACGGTGGCCACGGCCACGTCGTGGACGTGGACGTAGTTTTTGCCCCCGGCCGGGTAGCCCGGTAGCCGGCCCCGGTACAGCTCCAGCAGCAGGGCGTTGGAGGTGGGCTTGACATCGCCCGGCCCGAGCAGAAACGTGGGGTGCACCAGCACGGCGGGTAGCTGCCACTCGGCCACGGCCTGCCGCACCAAGCCGCTGGCCGCCACCTTGCTGTCCATGTAATCCAGGCCGTAGCGCTGGCCAGCATAGGGCCGGGTTTCGTCGCCCGGGTGCTGGCGGGAGCCGAAGCCGAAGACGTTGGCCGTGCCCACGTATACGAACCGCGATACGCCGGCCCGCCGGGCCAGGTGCAGCACGGTTTCGGTGCCGTCATGATTTACGGCCCACACCGCCGGGTCGCGGGCCGGGTTGACCCGGGCCAGGGCCGCCGCGTGAATGATGGCGCCGCAGCCGTCGGCCGCGCCGGCCACCGTCGCGGGCTGGCAAATATCACCTTCCCAGCACTCTACAGGCAGCGTATGAAGGGCTGGTAGCGCCGTTCCTGCCCCATCGATTTCCGGCCGCAGCAGCGCCCGCACCCGGTAGCCGCGCCCCAGCAGCTCGGCTACGAGGTGGCGGCCCAGGAAGCCGTTGGCACCGGTGACGAGGACGGTGGTCGGCATCAGCGGTAGTTGAGCAGGGCTTTGTAGGTGCGGGCAATGCGTGGGGGCGGCACCTGGAGGAAGAACATGGCAAACGCCGTCAAATTAGCCAACTGCACCCGCAGCCAGCCGTTAGTTTCATATTTGCGAGCTGACACAATAACGTCTTGGGGCACAATTAGAAAGGTCGCCAGCCGCCGGATGCGCTGGATAATCTCGAAGTCTTCCATGATGACAAACCGTTCGTTGAAGCCGCCCAGCCGCTCAAACAGCGCCCGCGTGACGAACAGGGTCTGGTCGCCCCCGCGGCTCATAATCCCCTTAAAGCGTGTGCCGTAGCTGTTGATGCGTAGTAACGGATGCTCGGAATTGAACCGAAACCGGTAGCAGCCAGCCTCATATCCTTGCCCGACAGCCGCCTGGATGGTGGCCACGTAATCGGGGTGAATACTCACGTCGGCGTGGACGAAGTACAGCACGTCGCCCGTTGCATGTGCGGCCCCGTGGTTCATCTGGGCCGCGCGCCCGGGCTTGGGCGAACGCAGGACGGTGGCCCCGGCCCCCTGGGCCGCCTCGGCCGTGGCGTCGCGGCTGCCGGCGTCTACCACCAGCACTTCTACCGTGCCGGCGGGGTCGTGCTGCCGCAGGTCTTCCACCAAGCGGGCAATGTTGGCGGCTTCGTTGTAAGTAGGAATGATAATGCTAAAGGTCATGGGTCGACTGAACGGAGACGCAACTTCCGTAGTATTTATCGTATTCGGCGGTTTTAATTCTTTAAAAAGCTTCACCAACCGTCAAATAAAACCCACTCGACTGGCGGCCCCGGCCATAATCGAGCCGCAAGTTGAGGTGGTCGCGCTGATTAATGGTGAAGCGCAGCCCCGCACCGTACGCGCCCTTGGACTCGTGGAGGCGTAGCAAGGTCTGGTCGTCGCCCAGCACGCCCACGCCCCCAAACACGACGGCCCCCAGCCGGTGGTACACGTCCAAGCGCAGCTCGGTTTGCAGCAGGGCCGCGTTCTGGTCGCGGTAGCGGCCCTCGTAGTAGCCGCGCAGCCGCTTGGTGCCGCCCAGCAAGGACAAGGCGTTGAATGGGGCCGTGCCCGCTGTGAAGCTGGCGAAATAGTTAGCGGCCAGAATGGCGTGCTTGCCCAGCGCGTGGTACGACGACACGTCGGCCGAGTAGCGGTCGAAGCGGGTGGTTTCGCCGCCGGGGCCTGCGCCCACGGCCCGGTTGCGGTACAAAAACGCCGCGTCGGCAACTACGCCTTTCGACGGGAAAAATACGTTGTCGCGCGAATCATAGAATAGCCCCAGGCCGCCGCCTGTGAGCCGGCTACCCCGGCCGCCCGGCACCGTGCCGGTAGCCAGTAGGCCCCCAGCCGCCACCGAGTTTATGCGGTAGTCTTCGTACTGGTAGCGCAGGCCGGCGTAGAGCTTGCCCCGCCCCAAGCCGGACCCAAGGCGCCGGAAAGCGTTGAGGCGGACGCGGGGAAAGTTGACGCCGTACAGTTCGCGGGGCACCCCGTGCGCGCCCAAGCCGTAGAAGTAATAATTGTAGCGGTAGTAGCCCGCCTCGCCGTAGGCGTAGTACCGATTGTGATCGTAGAAAAGCTGAAACGGCAGGTACAGCAGCAACTGGTGGTTCTGGGTGTAGGCTACGCCAAGCGTGACTTGCGACGGGCGGGCGTCGGCCAGGCCGGCATCGCGCCGAAAGCGCAGGGTGGCCGTGAGGGCCGCGCCGTAGGCCAGCCGGGTTTCGGGGGTGTAGTACACCAGCGGCAGCGGAATCACCGCCAAGCGCTTGGGCACGCTATCGGCCGGGGCCAGCCCGGCGAGGCCCAGCAGCGCAGTGGTTAGAAACATGGCGGCGGCGGTTTATGGAGCCTTACGAAATTACCGCCGGGTGGAGTTTGATACGCGGGGAATCTTTTCCGGCGCGGTTCTGCGTATATGCTTCCCGATGAACAGAATCATGAAAACCACTACCATTGCGGCCCTGGCATTAGCCGCCGGCACGCTCTCAGCCCTGGCCATTGCTGGGCCCGGCCCCAACCCCGTACCGGCCCCTACCTACGCCGCGGCCGCCACCGGGGCCCTGGTAGACCACAGCGCCTACGACCAGCTGCTGAAAAAGTATGTCAATACCCAGGGCTTGGTCAACTACAAAGGTCTCAAAGCCGATGAAAAAGCTTTCAACCAGTACTTGGAGTTGCTAAGCAAGAACCCGCCGGCCGCCGACTGGAGCAGGGGCGACCAAATGGCCTACTGGATTAACGCTTACAACGCCTACACGATTCGGCTGGTCCTGAACTACTACCCCATAAAGAGCATCAAGGACATTGGCTCAAAAATTCAGATTCCGTTCGTGACCACGCCCTGGGCCGCCAAGTTTTTTACCATCGGCGGCAACAAGATGAGCCTCGACAATATCGAGCACGGCATCCTGCGCAAAAAATACCACGACCCGCGCATCCACTTCACGCTGGTGTGCGCCTCCATCTCGTGCCCCCGCCTGCGCAACGAAGCCTATACTGGGGGCCAGCTGGAGCGCCAACTGGAAGACCAAGGCCGCGATTTCCTGAACAACCCGGCCAAGAACCGGGTTGCCCGCGACGAGTCGCAGCTCTCCAAGTATTTCGACTGGTACAAAGGCGACTGGACCAGCAACGGCCAGTCGGTGGGCGGCTGGGTTAATCGGTATTCGACGGTAAAAGTGGCCAACAATACGAAGTTTATCTTCCTGGATTACAACTGGGGATTGAATGAGCAATAGGCTTGCTCAATCGATGCAAAAGAATAACGACAGGTCGTCCTGCTCATCGGGCGTCCACGCAGTGAAGCATAACGGCCTTTCTGAGTGTTCCCAAGCAGTTATCAGCGCCGCCACACAGTGCGCCAGCCGTATTATTGAAAGAAAATTCCTTTAAAAAAACCGAATGAGTTATCTAGAAACCACCGCCGATGTGTATCGCCAGGCGGCCCAAGAGCCCCAAGTTGGCTTGTGCTGCACCACCAACCCCGTGTGGCAGTTGCCGGGCCTGAAAATCCCGCAGCGGATGCTGGCCATGAACTACGGCTGCGGTAGCACCGTAAACCCGCGCGACCTTACCAATAGCCCCACCGTGCTTTACGTGGGCGTGGGCGGCGGCATGGAGCTGCTCCAGTTCGCGTACTTCAGCCGCCGGCCGGGGGCCGTCATCGGCGTTGATGTCGTGACCGAAATGCTCGACGCCTCGCGCGAAAACATGCGGGAAGCCGAAGTCCAGAACGAATGGTTCCGCGGCGACTTCGTGGACCTGCGCGCCGGCGACGCCCTGCACCTGCCCGTCGACGACGAGAGCGTGGACGTGGCGGCCCAGAACTGCCTGTTCAATATTTTCAAAATAGACGACCTGCGGCGCGCCCTCCAGGAGACCTACCGCGTGCTGAAGCCCTACGGCCGCCTCGTGATGTCGGACCCGACCTGTGAGCAGCCGATGAGCGACGAGCTGCGCGCCGACGAGCGCCTGCGGGCCCTGTGCCTCACCGGCTCGCTGCCCCTGCAAGAGTACCTGAATATGATTACGGAAGTGGGCTTCGGCACGGTGGAGGTGCGCGCCAAGCGCGCCTACCGCGTGCTCTCGCCCCAGCACTACGCCACCGACGAGCTGATTTATATCGAAAGCGTAGAAGTGTGCGCCATCAAAGACCCGATGCCGGCCGACGGACCCTGCATTTTCACAGGGCGCACCGCCATTTACTACGGCAAAGAGGAATACTTCGATGACCACAAGGGCCACGTGTTGCTGCAAAACCAGCCGCTGGCCGTGTGCGACAAAACCGCTGGGGCCCTGCTGGCCCTGGGCCGCAACGACGTGTTCGTATCACCGGCGACCTACTTTTACGACGGCGGGGGCTGCTGCTGAAGTAAGTACAAAAAGACCATGAAGCTGCCCGCCCTGTTATTCTTCAGCGCCCTGCCTGCGCTGGGGCAGGCCCCGAAGCCGGGTGCGGCCGAAACCCGGCGCTACGGCATCGAGATAGCGGGCCTGCGGGTGGGTACCATGACGGCCACGCGCCAGGCTCCGGTAGGCCCCGACGTGGTGTATTCGCTGGTGAGCGACGTGAAGGTCAACTTCTTGTTTTACCACCTCAAGATCTACTACCAAGTAAACAACCGGTTCCGCAACGGGCAGCTGCTGCTTTCGACGGTGGAGGCCCACACCAACCAGGGCGACTTTGCTTCGCGCGCCGAGTGGAAGGGCGACCATTACGACATCGCAGCCGACCAATACAAGCACCATTACCGGGCCATCGAAACGCAGCCCATCCGCTACACTGTCACCAACACGTTCTTCGGCGAGCCAGTCGGCCAGGCACGGGCTTTCGCAGAATACTTTGGGGATTACTTCGCGCTCAGCCGAGGCCCCGGGGCCACCTACCACGCCCTCCGCGACGGCCGTGAGGACGAATACCAATACACCAACGGCCAATTGGTGACCATCATCAAGAAGAATCCGCTCAAGAACTTTATTATTCGCCTACTGCCGTAGCGCGAATCTAGTGGTTGCCCGATGGCGCAGACTTGCTCGACGCAAGCCTCCGCCCTGGCCACCTCGTTCTGAGACGTAAACTGCGGAGTTCGCACTAATTGTACACTTTCTGGCCGCGCTTCAACCAGATGCCCCAAGCGGGCGAGTAGGCGTGCACGCGGCCGGTAGGTGTGCCTTGGGCTGTGAACACCGGGTTGCCTTCGTTGACCCACTCGAAAATGCCGCCGTAGAGGTTGCGCACGTGCGCGTAGCCGGCTCGTTGTAGCTGCGCGCCGATTTTCTCGCTGCGGATGCCCACCGAGCAGTACACCACGATGGGTGTGTTTTTAGATAAGTCGTGCATCTCGGCCAGGGAAAAACTTTCGTACCCCACCCACCGGGCCCCGCGCAAGTGGCTGACGGCAAACTCTTCAGGCGCACGTGTATCGAGTAGCACGGAGGTTGGCTGGGTTTTCAGCTGGGCCACGCTCACGAAGGGCACCGATTCTTTGAGAAGACCATCGAGCATGGCAGAATAAAGCTGATTGGTGGTCGGCGGGGCGTCGGCCTTGTGGCACTGGCAGGCGACGGCCAGGACCGCCAGCAACAGCGCTGCCCCAAGCCGGGAAATGAGCGAGGACATAGCTAGTGAGTTGATTTAGAGGGTGAAATGTAGCGAATAGCTTAAGCCGCCAGCCGCTGCCACCACGCATAGTACGTAAGCGTGCCAAAGCCCGTCACGAGCAGCAGCTGGAAGGGGAACAAGCCGTAGTCGCCATAATAAAACCCGGCTCCTAGCCCGGCCAGGAAGTAAAGCGTAAGGAGCCCTTCGGCCCACGGCAGCTGCCTCGATTCGCGGGTGCGGTAGCGACGCGCCGGGCCGGCCGCCGCGCCCTGCTTGGGGGTGCGCACGAATGGCGAAGCCTGGCCCATTAGCCCCAGCGCCACAGCGCGGGCGTTGTGCCAAGCCAGGCCCATCGACAGGGCCAGAAAAAACAGGAACGTGGGCAGAAACCAGCGCCCATCGGCCGGTGGCCCGGCGAGCCGCCAGGCGGTGTAGTAATAGTAGGTGAGCGGCAGCAGCGCCAGCACAAAGACCGAGGCCAGCCGAAACACCGGCTGAAACTCGGGTCGGTAGGCCCGCACAAACACCAGCGGCACGCTGAGCACGGCCATCAGCAGGATGACCACAAACACGGAGCTGTTGAGCAAGTGAAACGTGGCGTGCAGCTTGGTGGCGAAGGGCAGGGCCCTGGCGCGCCACACCCGGCCCAGGTGCTTGCGGGCAGTTTCGGCCGCGCCCTTGTTCCAGCGGAACTGCTGCGATTTGAGCGCATCGAGCTGCTCGGGTAGCTCGGCGGGAGCCACCACGTGGGGCAGGTAGCAAAAGTGCCAGCCGCGCAGCTGGGCCCGGTAGCTCAGGTCGAGGTCTTCGGTGAGGGTGTCGGCGTGCCAGCCGCCGGCGTCTTCGATGCAAGTACGGCGCCACACCCCGCCCGTGCCATTGAAGTTGAGGAAATGCCCCCCGGCCTGCCGACCCACTTGCTCGACCAAAAAGTGTGCATTCAGCCCAAAAGCCTGTAGGCGGGTCAGCAGCGAGTGGTTCTCATTGAGGTGGCCCCAACGCGTTTGGACCATGCCGATGTTGGGGCCGGTGAAATGCGGTAGCGTGTGGCGCAGAAAATCCGGCTCCGGTATAAAATCGGCGTCGAAAATGGCCACAAACTCGCCGTTGGTTTCGGTCAGGCCGTGGGCCAGGGCCCCGGCCTTATAGCCTTGGCGGGTAGAGCGGCGCACGTAGTCGATGCGCAGGCCCCGGGCCCGGTGGTGGGCTACGCGGGCGGCGGCCAACGCCCCGCTCTCGTCGGTCGAATCGTCGAGCACCTGGATGTGCAGGCAGTCGGCGGGGTAGTCGAGCGCGGCCGCGGCGTCGATGATGCGCTCCACCACATTCAACTCATTGTACACGGGCAGCTGCACCGCAACGCGGGGCCACGCGGTGGGTGCGGGCGGCGCGGGCAGTGCAGGGGCCCGGCGCGCCAGCCGCGTGAGCCGCCATTGCGTGAGACTAAAACCCATCATAAATACCAGGGCCAGCCCGTAGAGGACGAGTATCCCGGTTTCAAAAACAAGCATAGTGTGGGGCGGCAAGAGCGGGCTGTTCTTCTATAACAGCGGTCAACTCAAAATCCGCAGTGAGTCGGGGTGAATAAGCGCGGAGGCGGCATAGCGGCCTTCGCGGGGGCCGTTTTCCAGGTTGAGGACGCCGCGGGGGCAGGCGGTGCTGCACAGCCCACAGCCCACGCACGCCGCCCGAATGATGGGTTCGCCGCGCTGGGCGTATTGCTTAACGTCGATGCCCATTTCGCACACGTTCGAGCAGTTGCCGCACGAGATGCATTGCCCGCCGTTGGTGGTGATGCGGAAGCGGGAGAAGTGCTTTTGCAGCAACCCCAGGTAGGCAGCCATGGGGCAGCCAAACCGGCACCACACCCGGCTGCCCATCAACGGATAAAACCCCACGCCGATAATGCCCGAAAACACGCTTCCAATAACAAACCCGTAGAACTGCGCCAGGGGCCCCGTGACGACGTGCAGCGCCGGCACGGCCCCCGACGCGCCCGCCCACAGCAGGGCCGTAAGTACCACAATCAGCCCGAGCACCGAATAAACGATGCGCACTTCCCAGCGCCAGGCCCCCCGGCTTTTGTCGGACAAGTGCCGGTAGGGGTCGCCGGCGGTTTCGGCCAGGCCCCCGCAGCCGCACACCCAAGCGCAGTACCAGCGCTTGCCGAAAAAATAGGTGAGTACCGGCGTGGCCACAAACGACGCCACCGCGCCCCAGAACACCATGAACGCGCCCAAGCCCCCGCCGTGCAGCAGCTTGCCCACCGTGTTGGGAAACAGGTAGTCGTACTTCAGGGGCCAGAAGTACGTGAAGTAGAGCTCGGGCTGCTGAAAAGCTTGTAATAGCCCCGGCAGCAGAAACCCAAAGCCCAGCTGGAAGAACATCACCGACACGGTGCGGGCCCGGTGGTAAGGCGAGGTCCGGTACTTCCACAGGGCCCGGCCGCCCATCAGCAGCACGGCCAGCGTGTAGAAGGTGCCGTACAGGAACCACTGGTCGGCAGGCTTGCGGCGCAGCCACTCGCTGAACGGGTCGAGGGTCCGGATGAGGTTTTCGAGCAACCAGGGGCACCAATACAGCACCACATAGAAGCCCGTCAGTACCACAGCCGTAACCCAGGATACGGCCCCGCGGCTGGTGCTGGCCCGCCGCCACAGGTCGTGCGGGTGCCAACTCCCATCGCCGCGCCCAAACGCAGCCCAACTCCAGGCCAGCGTGCCACCGCCCACGAGCGCTAGCGCAGCGTACATACTTAGTCGGGCGCGGGTGGGATCGGCGTCAAAAGCGGCCACTAGCAGGGCCAGCAGCCCCAGGGCCACGGCCGCCAGGGTCGTTTTTTCGAGCGGTGAGGTGTCGGGCACGGGGCCCTGGGCGAGTGCCAGGGACGGCGCGGTGGATGTCTGCATATAAAGATTCAGTAAAAAAAAGAGGGCCCCGGCTACCGTCTCAGGGCCGCGAACAGGCCCCGGCGGCGCGGGGCCGTCAGCGGCAAATCGGGAAACTGCTGGGTGAATTCGTGCCGGATAACCGCCTCGTGCCGGCGAAAAAACTCGGGGTCGAAGTTGGCCGCGCCCAGCTCGTGCAGCACGGTTTGCACGGGCGTCTTTTCGCGCAGCCACCGCTCCCACACCTCGTGGCGCTGGCGCATCCCCAGGGCGTTCATGCCCGTGACGGCGCAGTTCTCGGCGGGCCGGAAATTGATGCGCAGCAGGTGGCCCCCGCTGGGGTGCTGCCAGCAGAAAGAGGCTGTGCCGGCTTCGGGCCGGGCCGCCACGCGGCCGTAGGTGTGGTAGTCGAGGGTAAAAAACTTGGCCGAGTTGAACCACACCCCGCGCCGGTAAGGGGCATGGGCCCCGCAGATGGCCTCCCCCGCGGCTTCGCCCTGCATGCGGCCGGTGTACCAGAGCTGTTCGACGGGCACCTCGCCGGGGGCGGGCTGGCGGTGCTGGGCGCAGTCGCCGGCCGCGTACACGTCGGGCGCGCTGGTTTTGAGAAACTCATCGACCAGAATGCCCCGGTCGGTGTCGAGGCCAGCGGCCTGGGCCAGGGCCCGGTTGGGTACCACGCCCGTGGCCAGGCCGACCCATTGAGCGGGCAGCTCCTGGCCGGCTGTAGTGACCACGGCGCGCACCCGGCCATCGGCGTCGCCGAGGATTTCACCCAGCCCCGTATTCAATTTCAAATCAATGCTGTGGTGAAGAATTTGTTGTTCTACAAGGGCACCTTCTTCGGGTGGCAGCACCGAGGCCCAGTAGCGGTTTTCGCGCACCAGGAACGTGACGTGGATGCCCCGCGAATGCAACATTTCGGCCAGCTCGATGCCAATCAATCCGCCGCCCACCACCACGGCCTGCCGGATGTCGTGGGTGTCGCGCTCCATCTGTTCGAGGTCCGGCAAGCCGTACAGGCCCTGCACACCGCGCAACTGCTGGCCGGGCCAATCGTAGAAGCGGCTAACCGAGCCGGTGGCCAGCAGCAGCCGGTCGTAAACCAGGGCTTGGCCATCATCCAGCTGCACTGTATGAGCGGCGGTGTCCAGGCCGATGGCCTCGGCCTGGATAAGGTCAAGCCGATTTTCGGCCCAAAACCAATCGCCGTAAGGCTTGACGTCGGGATAGCGCAAGTGACTCATGTACAAGTACATCAGGGCCGGACGCGAATAGTGGTGGGCGCTTTCGGCCGATACCAGCGTGATGCGCGCCGCCGGGTCGAGCCGCCGGGCGGTGCAGGCGGCCGTGATGCCGGCGATGCCGTTGCCAATGATAACGAGGTGCATAAAGACAAAAGAAAGCCGAAAAGCGTGAGCTTAGCCTCAGCCGCCGGGCGGCCTGGGCTGTTACCTACGCACTTGCCCCAATGGTCCGATTGACCAGCCCACGTTGTTTGCGGAGGGCGGCCGTATTTTCGCCGCCAGCAGCGGTTTTTAATGGAAGGCGCACCCCTTTATCTGGATCCTAAAAATAATTTCGCCACTGCGTCCTTTCCTGCTTTGACCGATATTCCCGTTCCTGCTACCGCCCCCGATGCGTCCGGTTCGCCGGGCGGCGTGCGCCCCCGCATCGGGGTACTCATTCCGGCCCACAACGAGGCAAAGTCCATCGGACTGGTGCTGGCGGAAATCCCCGCCGGGCTTGCCCAGGAAATAGTAGTGGTGGACAATGCCTCCACCGATGGCACCGCAGCCGCGGCGCGCGCCGCCGGGGCCACGGTGGTGGCCGAGCCCCGGCCCGGCTACGGCCAGGCCTGCCTGGCCGGGCTTGCTTATTACGCTGCCCGCCCGCCCGGCCAGCAGCCGGCAATTCTCGTTTTCCTCGACGGCGACCACTCCGACTTTCCCGAGCAAATGCCCGAGCTGCTGGCTCCCATCCTGAGCGGCGCGGCGGAAATGGTGATTGGTTCGCGGGCTCTGGGCCAGCGCGAACCCGGGGCCCTGCTGCCCCAGCAGCGCTTTGGCAACTGGTTGGCGTCGGGGCTGTTGCGCCTGCGCTACGGCGGTACCCACACCGACCTGGGGCCCTTCCGTGCCATTCGCACCGACGCTCTGGCCCGCTTGGGCATGGCCGATACCAACTACGGCTGGACCGTGGAGATGCAGGTGAAAGCCGCCCGCCTGGGCTTGCGCGTGGTGGAGGTGCCCGTGCGCTACCGCCGCCGCATCGGCGTCTCGAAGGTGTCGGGCACCGTGAAGGGCACGCTCGGGGCCGGCTATAAAATCTTGTGGACCATCTTTAAGTACTGGTGGTAGTTATTAGTGGTAGTTCGCTGCCCGCGCTCACCTGCTGCTTTCGCTTCGCCGTTGTCCCCCTCCATTAGTACACCCCTCATTCGCGCTTCGCAACTGCTGGCCCTGCTGCTGACGGGGGCCGCTTATTGGGGGCTGGCCTACGATACGCCGCGCGCCAATTTTGGGCAACTGATTGGCTTGTTTGCGGTGGCAGGCGCGGCCTACGTCTGGCTGCTGCACACGCGCCTGCCGCTGCGCTGGGGACTGGCCGCGGCCCTGGTGTTTCGGCTGCTGTGGCTGCCGGCCACCCCAGCGCTGTCCGATGACTTTTACCGCTTTCGCTGGGACGGGTTACTGGCCGCCCACGGCCTGAATCCGTTCGCCCACACGCCCCGGCAGGTTCTCCGGGGCGGAGAAAGCGCCAGCCCAACGGCCGGCGGCGACTCGGTCGTGCGGACCATCCCAGTGCTGCGAGACTTGTTTCCGCACTTGAATTCGCCCGATTACTTTTCCGTCTACCCGCCCGTCTGCCAGGCGTTGTACCAGGTGGCAGCCACGGTCTACCCCGCCTCCCAAACCGGATTTCTGGTGGTGGTGCGGGTGGCGCTGCTGCTGGCCGATGCAGGGGCGGCAGCCCTACTGCTTTGGCTGCTGCCCGCTGCTGGCTGGCCAGCGCGCCGGACCCTGAGCTACCTGCTGCATCCGCTCGTGGTGGTGGAAGTAGCCGGCAACGTGCACGCTGAGGGCTTGGTGGTTTTCTTCCTGCTGCTGACCGGGGCCCTACTGCTGCGCCGCCAGACGCGGCTGGCCGCCGGGGCCCTGGCGTTGGCCGTGGCCACCAAATTATTGCCGCTGTTGGCCCTGCCGCTGCTGGCCAAGCGGCTGGGGCCGCGGCGCTTCCGCTGGTTCGGGGCGGTGCTGGCGGGCAGCGTGGGGCTGCTGTTTCTGCCCTACGTGTCGTGGAGTTTGCTGCTGCACATCGGTCTCAGCCTGGATTTGTATTTCCAAAGCTTTGAGTTCAACGCCAGCGTGTTCTATTTGCTGCTGGCGGCCGGCAAGTGGCTGACGGGGTACGACCTGGTGGGCGGCCTGGGGCCCCTGCTGGGGCTGGGCGCAGCCTACCTGGCTTTCCGCCTGGCCCGATGCGAGGCGCGGCCCACGCTGGCGTCGCTCCCCCAGATGCTGTTACTCACGCTCAGCGGCTACTTCGCGCTGGCTACCATCGTGCACCCCTGGTACCTGGTGCCGCTGGTGGCGCTGAGTTGCTTTTCGCCGTTGCGCTACGCGCGCGCGTGGGCCGGACTGGTGGTGCTGTCTTACTCAGCTTACCGCACGACGGCCTACACCGAGAGCGGGATTTTAATTACCCTCGAATACGCCGGCGTGCTGGCCTGGGCCGCTTGGGAAATTTATGGTGCAGGCCAGCTTGGTCCTCGAGGCGGCCCGGAATAAGCCAGGGCCCTAGCGCCCGCGCCAGGTGGCCAAGTCCTGGGCCGAATCCACGTCGTGCAGCGTTGGTAGCTGGGCCACGCGTAGGCCCAGGCGGGCGGCATCGGCTAGGGTGTCGGGCAGCACAGTGGCGGTACTCCAATCCTTGTTGGTGAATAAATCAGGCTGCAACTTATTCAATCCCAGCAGGTAGTAGCCGCCGTCGGCGGCGGGGCCTAGCACGAGGTCATGGGTTTTTAAGTAGTCGAAGGCTTGGTGCAACAGCTCGGCGTCCAGGCCCGGGCAGTCGGTGCCAACGATGACCACGCGGGCCGCGCCGCCCGCAAACGCATCGGCGAAAGCATAGGCCATGCGGGCCCCGAGCGAGTCGGCGGTCGGCTGCACGCGCCAAGGCAAACCGGGCCATTCGGGCCGGGGCCGGTCGGGGGTAGCCGGCGGCGCGGGGGCCTCGGCCAGCCACACGGTGGCGGGCACCTGGGCCCCGGCCACGGCGGCGGCGGTTAGGGCCAGCAGCTCGCGGTACACGGCCAGGGCTGCTTCGGCACCGATGCCGGCCGCAAGGCGGGTTTTTACGCGCCCCAGCACCGGTTCGCGGGCAAAAACGAGTAATTGCTCGGGGCTGATGGGCAAAGAATCCATGTACTGCTGTCGCCTGCTGATTGGTGGGAGGAGGCAAGCTACGGCCCGCCTGCCCAACCCGCCCGGTAGCCGGGGCCGATAATGGGTGGGCTGGTATAAAGCAAAGCAACAGTTTGCCCTGGCGAACGCAACCCGACCCGCCCAACGCTGGTTGTAGCCAGGCCGAAGCTTTTCGCCTTCCGGCGCTGCCCGCTATGAACCTATTTCCCCTCACCCATCCTTTCCTCAAGCGCTTCGACCGTTGGGCTACCCCAGCTTTAGTAGCGGTGGGGTTGGCCTTGCTGCTGCTAGAAACCCGGCGGCCCCTGCGGCGGCGCGTCCGTCCGCGCTCCGAGCGCTGGCGGCGCAACGTGCTGCTCGCCGCGCCCTCGCTGCCCGCCGTGCGCCTCACATTGCTCCCAGCGATGGTGGGCCTGGCCCAGTTAGCGGCACCGCGCCGCGCGGCGCGGCAACTGGCCCGCTTACCCGCGCCGCTGCGCCTTGGCCTGGAAGTGCTTGTGCTCGATTACCTGGCCTACACCTGGCACCGGTTGCTGCATGCGCCGCTGCTGTGGCGGCTGCACCGGGTGCATCACAGCGACTTAGATATGGACCTGACCACGGCCTGGCGGTTCCACTTTGGCGAAATGCTGGCCAGCATCCCGTACCGGGCCGGGCTGCCGGCGCTGCTGGGCGTGCGGCCGGCCACGGTACTGGCCTACGAAGCCGTGTTTGAGGCCTGCACGGCGTTTCACCATAGCAACTGGCGGCTGCCCTTAGCCGTGGAGCGCCCGCTGGTGCAGCTTCTGGTGACGCCCCGCGCCCACGGCATCCATCACTCCGTGGTGGAGCGCGAAACGCAAAGCAATTTCGGCGTCGTACTCAGTCTTTGGGACCGCCTGCACCGCACCCTGCGCCTGAATGTGCCCCAACTGGCCCTGACGATGGGCGTGCCCGATTTCCCAGACGCGGCTGCCCAAACCGTGGCACGGCTGTTGGCCATGCCGTCGGCTCCGCTGGGCCCCTGGGCGTACCCAAATGGCTCGGTACCCGGGCGGGCCCCCGCTGCCACGCCACTTCACGAGTTGGCCGCGGACGTAGGCATCGATGGATAAGGCGTTTTGACTGAATAAGATGGCACTGGCATATAGTGCTGCTGCTGCGGCCGGCCCACCATGGTGCGCAACTGGGCTTCACCGGCAGTCAGCAAGAGGGTGCCGATGGACCTAGGCAGGCGAATTATTGAGCCGCAAAGAACAGCGAAATGAGCTCTCAATACGCAAGAAGGCCCCGCACCAAGCGGTACGGGGCCTTCTGAACTGTCAACGCGGAAATTTACTTGTTCACGGGGGTAGGCGCGAACAAATCGGTCACCGTTTGGACGGGGGTATTGGGGTTGGTCGTTATCTCAATCTGCGGGTAGAGAAAACGCTGGGGCAGTACATTACCCCTTTTAGGCGTTACACCAATTACGCTCATGGAGAGGTTGCTGGTACCAGCCAATGTTTTTGCGCGACGCTGGTCGTTAAAAGGCTCAATCTGACCAATCAGGCTCAAGCACTTCTCCGTCAGAATTTCCTTGAGTAGGGCCTCGTTGGCGTCGGCCGCGCCGTTCATGACAATGCCATCCGTAGCGAAGTCAGCCGCTGTGTAGGCGTCGTACTTCACCGCGCCGTTGCCGGCATAGGGGCTGCTGGCATCCGCGTGGTAAGCGCGCACAGCGTTTAGGGCAGCCAGAGCGTCCATGAAGTTACCGAGGCGAATCTGGGCCTCGGCCAAAATCAACTGTGTTTCGGCAAAGGTGACCAGCGGGTAAGGTTTGTCGGGCGTGAAGGCGCCATCGTAAATGTTGGGCTCGTAGTCAATGGTCGCATTCCCATTTTGAGTCCCACCAACGAAGGTCTTGGAGTAAAAATACTTCAAACGACCAGTTTCGTCAGTTTTGGCGTTGGTATGCCCGGTAGCCAGTAGCTTGGTAGCAAACGCGCCATCCGCGGTGATGTCGCCGGGCCGATCTTGGTCAAGGAATGAGTTAATCAGGTTGAAGTCAATTCCAACGGCCGTGCCCGCGTGGGGCATCACTAAGTTGTTGGCCGAAGTCGAGATACCCAGAGCCGCAAACTTGGCAGCGTTAGTGTAGTCCTTGACGTGCAAGTAATACCGAGCGCTCAGCGTGTTGGTCACGCCAATCCATTTTGATTTACTGCCCGCGAAGAAAATGTCGGACGCCCCCGGGCTGATGCCCGGCTTGGCTAGGTTGGCGGTGGCATCCGTTAATAATGCTTGAACGCTGGCATAGACATCTTTTTGTGCGTCAAACTTGGGTTTGGTGATGGCTGGATTGAACGCTTCCGAGTAAGGAATGTCGCCCCAGAGCGCCGTGGTCTGACCGACGGATAGCGCCTCCATGGTTTGGGCTATGCCCTTCACCAAAGGGTTTTTATCAGCATCGGCCCCAGCTTCCGCTAAGCGCGCGTTGTTGCTAACGTACAGATACGTGTTGCTCCAGTCGCTATCGTAGTCCGAAGCCAGCGTCTGATACGCATCTAGGCCAGCGGCTTGGCGGGAAGCACCTGTGAACTGCTGGGTCCAAATGCTGGATAGCCGTGCAGCGTTGGCTTCCTGTTGCAAACCTGTTCCGACTTCCGTCGAGGTAAGCAGTAGAGCGGTACTGGCACCAGTCGGCAGGTTGGGGTTGACGTCGTAGCCCTTGGTAAACTTTTCGCAGCCCACTAGAACCGTTGCAGCCAACAGCCCGGGAACAAGTAGTTTTATTTGTTTTTTCATATTAAGCTGTAACGCTAGGCGTTAGCAAATAAAAAGTCAGGAAATTAGTACGTGACGCGGATGGAAAACAAAATCGAGCGGGTGCTCGGGTTGTTGAAGTAGTCCAGGCCACGGCCATTTGACACCCCCGTCAAGTTCGTCTCCGGGTCCACTCCCGAATAGTTTGTCCACAAGTAGAGGTTCCGACCGGTCAAGCTGAAATCAACTGATTGCAGCTTGGTGGCATTCCGAAACCCTTCGGTGTTGAGTGCATATGACAGCGTGACTTCCCGCAGACGGGTCGTGTTCACGTGCTCCACGTACTGCTCACCGGCCCCCGTGAAGCCGCTGCCGGGTCCGTACGAGTACCACGTCTCATCAAGCGCTACGGGGCCCCCTCCGTAGGTGGCTACGGTGCCCCGAAAAGTAACGCTGCCGTCGCTATTAAGCACATAGGCGCTGTTTTGACCCACTTTTTGTGCTACTGTGCCTTGGAATTTTGTGACCGGATCAGGGAAAGTTTGGGTAATGGCCGCGTCGGCGGCGCTCAGGGTGGTACTGGTGCCACTGAAGGCTGACGTACCGAAGTAGTTTAGGATACCGCGAGTACCATTCCACACGTCAAAGCTGTGCACGTGATCCAGCAAGGCATACAGCGATAGGCCTTTATAGCGAATTGTAGCGCCAAGGCCCCCGCGCCACTGCGGGTTCGGGTCGCCCACCACACCGTTGGCGGGATCGAGCTGAGGAAATCCTAGGGCATCCAGCGCCAGCGCGTTGGAACCGTCATTTTTGCGCTGAAAGCGCGAGCCGTACAGTGTGCCCAACTGGTAGCCCTGAATGGCCACCGAGTTCACCGAATTGCCCCCAAAGCCGTTGAGAAACACCGAGCTTACACCCGCTAAATCAACCACGTTGTTTCGGTTCTGCGAGAAGTTGCCTGCCAGGTTAAAGCCAAAGTCGGTTGTTTTGATGATGGCTCCGTCCAGTTGCACCTCAACGCCTTTGTTGGTTATGGTAGCGGCGTTCTGCCACTGCGATGCAAAGCCAGTGGTGTAAGGCGTCGATACCTGAAGAATGGCAGCGGTCGTTTTATTATTATAATACGTCGCACTTAGGCTGATGCGGTCGTTAAGGAAGCGCAGGTCTACTCCAGTTTCTACTTCTTGCTTGCGTTCTG
>JANPOR010000320.1:0-3308 GCA_031428075.1 Hymenobacter sp.
CGAACAGCGCTTGCACGATTCGGAGTACGTGCGGCGCGGCGTGGCCGAGTTGTTCGTGGCCACCGAAGCGCTGCGCGGCTGGCGCGAGTTGCGCGTCGAGGACGACCACCGGGCCGCCACGTGGGTGCGTTTTGTGGCCCGGCTGATGGACACGACCTACCGCGACGCCAAAAAAGTGCGCTGGGTCAGGGACAACCTTGGCACACACAAAGTCAGCTTCTTCTACGACTATTTCCCCCCCGACGTGGCCCGGGCGTACCTGCAGCGGATGGAAATCGTCTACACCCCCGTCCACGGCTCGTGGCTCAACATGGCCGAAATCGAATTCGCCGTCCTCAGCCGCCAGGCCCTCAACCGCCCCTTTGCCGACAAAACCGCCGTGCAAGCAGCCGTCGAACGCTGGAAAAACCAGCAAAATACCAAACTGAAACCGCGAAACTGGCAATTCACAACCGCCGACGCCCGCATCAAACTAGCCAAATTGTACCCGACTATCTAAGGTTTCTCAGCCACTAGCGGGGCTTTCTGTTTCTGCAGTGGCTTAGGCGGCGGGCGGGGGAGTGGGGACGCTTTTGGGGCCTCCCTGGCCGAGGACGATGAGCTTAGTGTAGCCCTGAAAGCGCAGCCAGACCTCGTGCTTGGTGGGCGAGCTTTGGTAGGGCTTGAGCTGCACCCGCATTTCCTTGATGAGGTTGGCGTTGCGGCGCAGCAGGTCGATGAGGGTTTTGCGGTCGGTAGCGCCGGCTACCACGGTGGTGCGCTGGCTGGCCTGTTTCTGCTCGAAGCGGGCGAGCTGGCGGGTGGTTTCGGCCAGGTCATCGGCGATGAACTCGCGCTTGGCTAGCTCCTTGGCCAACGGGGCGGCCTCCTTCAGCAGGACCCCGATGATGGTGGCAAAGCTGGCATCATTAGCCGCCGTGATGCCGGTGCGGCTGTAGCACACGCGGCCGGCCAGATCCTCGTCGGTATTGGTTTTGCTGGCGGCGTAGGCTTGCAGGGCGGCGGCCAGGCGCGAGGCCAGGGCCTTGAGCTGGGTTTTGGCGCCGGCTTTTTGCAGGGTTACGCCGCTGGTGGCTTCGCCCATTACGGCGTCTTCGAGGGTGCGGGCAAGGTTGGCGGCGTGCGCGTCGCGCATGGGCGCGATGTCGGCTTCGAGGGGGGCATAGAGGACCTTATCGGCGAGGAGGCCGTTGGCGGTAGCTGTGTCGCGCAGGAGCTGCGCGTTGAGCTTGTTATTGTCCATGTAAAAGGTAGTGGGGGTAGATAATTCGTCAAACGTAGCGAATAGCCGAGTATTGTCGAGCTTACGCCGGCTTCCCGCCCCCCGCCCCTTCCATCCCAGCGCCCGCCAACCACTTCGGAGCACCCACCACCTGCGCCAGAAAACCCGCCAACCGCTTCGGAGCGTCCGATAATCGTTTCGGAGCACTCGCCAAATGTTTCAAAACGTCCGCCAATCGTTTCAGAGGCACAAACCTTCATTCCGCCGCGCGGACCCTCAAGTAGTAGCGCATAAATAACCGTGCTCACTTGAACGTCATGCTCATCTGGCATCCGCGCAGCCGAAGCATCTCTCCCACAGCAGTGATTCATGTTAGTGGGCGGGAGCGATGCTTAGACAAGCTCAGCATGACCGCCTTTTTAGCTACGCGGTTGCTTGTGCGCGACTACTTAACGCACCGGGCAGCGACGGGCGGGGGCAAGCCCCGCCCCAACAGCGGATGACGGTATATCGACGCCGAATGCGCGCTAATTTATTCCTTTCACCAACGTGTTTTGAGTGGTGCGACTCGTGGCAATGATAAATTTATCAGCGTTGACCCGCCCGCCTAACGGCTCACTACTTCGTCGAGGCGCAGGCGCCGCTCGATGGCGGCGGTGGCTTTTTCGAGGATGTTGAAAGCGTTTTTGGCCATCGTGTTGCCGTTGTCGAGCGTGGGGTTAATTTCGACCATTTCGAAGCATACGGCGCGCTCGTTTTCGAGTAGGTCCTGGCACAGATTTTCGGCTTCCGACAGGAACAGGCCGTCGCTGACGGGCGTGCCGGTGCCAATACTGAAGCTTGAATCGAGGCTGTCGACATCGAAAGAGATGTAGACCAAGTCGCAGAAGCGTAGGTACTCGTAGATCTCGCGGGTGAGCTGGCGCGAGCCTTTTTCCTTGATTTCGGGCAGCTTCACCCACTTAATGCCCAGCTCCGCGATGAGGGCTTCTTCTTCTTCTTCCGTGTCGCGCACCACCACGTACACGAGGTGCTCAGGGCGCAGCTTGGGACCCGGCTCGGCCAGGTTTTGGAGGCGGTGCCAGAAAAACTCCGTTTCGGCGTCGGGCTCGTTGCGCTGGTGAGCGCGGTTGTCTTCGCCGAGGGCGGCGGCCAGGGGCATGCCGTGCACGTTGCCGCTGGGTGTGGTGTAGGGCGAGTGCAGGTCAGCGTGGGCATCTATCCAGATGACGCCCAAGGTTTTGGTGGGGTACGCGGCCTTGATGCCAGCGATGGTGGCGTTGGCGCTGGAGTGGTCGCCGGCTAGCACCAGCGGAAACTCACCGAAGCGCAGCGTCTGCTCCACGGCGCTGGCAATGCCCTTTTGCACGGTGTAAATGGCATCGATGTGCTTAGCGAAGCGGAACGGCGTTTTCTCGAACAACACGTGGTTCAGGTCCGGCACGACCACGGCATTGTAGCGGCGAAAGTAATCGGAGCCCTTGTTGAGGCAGGCCACGCGCAGGGCGTCAATACCCATACCGGCGCCGCGGGTACCGGCCCCCAGCTCGGAGCGGACTTCCAGAATTTTAATGCGTTTCATCGTGTGCAGGTTTTTAGGATAGCAAAGGGGCCGCACCGTTCCAAGGCCGCCCAGGGGCCGCCTTCGAGCGCTGCCTTGCGGCAGAAAAGCCCGCCGTAGCCAAGTCGCTGGGTCCATCGTCACGATGCGCGGGGAAACACTTCCTCCACTCGGCGGTACTTTTATATCGCCGCCCCAAATGTCGGCATTCCGCGCCGTTTTTCCTTAGCCCGAATGGATACTTATCACGACCTGATCACCCAAACCTTCGATTTCCCCACCGCCGATTTTACGGTTCAAAGCAACGAGCTGCAATTCCACGGCATCGACCTGATGGCCTTGGTGAAAAAGTACGGCACGCCGCTGCGCCTCACCTACCTACCCAAAATCACCTCTCAGATTCAGCGGGCCAAGCAGTGGTTTGCCGACGGCATCGCCACCACCGGCTACCAGGGCACGTACTCCTATGCCTACTGCACCAAGTCGTCGCACTTCCGTTTCGTGCTGGAAGAGGCCCTGAAAAAC
>JANPOR010000321.1:0-6524 GCA_031428075.1 Hymenobacter sp.
CTAGCCGCGCTGGTCGCGCAGGTGGCGGTTCTGCACGCCCAGGGCCTGGAGGTCATTGTGGTATCGTCGGGGGCCGTGACGGCGGGCCGCAGCCTGCTCACCCTGCCGCCCAAAACCGACGCCGTGCGCAGCCGCCAAGTACTGGCCGCAGTGGGCCAGGTGAAGCTGTTGGGCCTGTATGCCGAGCTGCTGGCCGGCCACGGCCTGCTGGGGGCCCAGGTACTGGTGACGAAGGAGGACTTCCGCGACCGCCAGCACTACCAAAACATGCAGAACTGCTTCCTGGAGCTGCTCCAGCAGCATATAGTGCCCATCGTGAACGAGAACGACGTGGTGGCCGTCACGGAGCTGATGTTCACCGACAACGACGAGCTGGCCGGCCTCATCGCGGCCCAGCTCAATGCCGATGCCCTGATTATCCTCACCAACGTGGACGGCATTTTCGACGGCGACCCACAAGCCCCGGGTGCACAAGTGATTCGCGAGATTACGCCGGGGGCCACCGGGTTCGCGGGGTTCGTCACGGCGCAGCGCTCGCAGTTTGGGCGCGGCGGCATGCTCACCAAGTGCCACATGGCCCACAAAGTGGCCAAGCTAGGTATCGGTGTGCACATTGCTAACGGCCGCACCGACGACATCCTGCCCGCTGTGCTAGCCGGCACCGCTGTAAATACTTGGTTCCGACCAGGCAAAACGGCTTCGGGCAAGAAAAAGTGGCTGGCCCACGCCACCGCCCAGGCCGTGGTGCGCGTGAACGCTGGGGCACGCGCCGCTCTCACGGCCCCCGGCCACGCCAGCAGCTTGCTGCCGGTGGGCGTGGTGGCCATCGAGGGCACGTTTCAGAAGGGCGACATTGTGCAGTTGATCGACGACGCCAGCGGCCACGCTTTCGCGTTGGGCATTGCCGAGTACGGCGCCGACAGGGCCCTGGAGGGGCTGGGCCAGCAGCACAAAAGGGCCCTGGTGCGCTACGATTATTTGTTCCTGAACCCCGACGCCTGACGGCGCGGCTGCGGTACAGCAAAACGTTGCCAAGGTTCGCCGGGCCCGCGCTGGTTTGCCGTTCTTTGCAGTCCATGACCGATTACGCCGCCCTCTTCGCCGCTACCCAGCAGGCTGGCTACGGCTTGGCCGCGCTGGGGGCCACAGCCACTGATGCCCTGCTGCGTGACTTGGCCACCGCCGTGCGCGAGGCCACGCCTTTCCTGCTTGCCGAAAACGCGCGCGACCTGGCCCGGATGCCCGCCACCGACCCCCGCCACGACCGCCTGCGCCTCACCGCTGAGCGCCTACTGAGCATCGCCGCCGATCTGGAAAACGTGGCGAATCTGCCCTCGCCGCTGGGCCAGCACCTCACCGACAGAACCTTGCCCAACGGCTTGCGGCTAAGCAAGGTGCGGGTGCCGCTGGGCGTGGTAGGCATCATTTACGAAGCCCGCCCCAACGTGACCTTCGACAGCTTGGCTCTGTGCCTGAAAACCGGCAACGCCTGCCTGCTAAAGGGTGGCTCCGACGCCGCGCACTCCAACGTGGCGGTCCTGGCCGTAGCAGGGCCCGTGCTGGCCCGCCACGGCCTACCACTGGCCGTGGCCACCCTGCTCCCGCCCGAACGCGCCGCCACCGAGGCCCTGCTCGGGGCCGTGGGCTTTGTGGACGTCGTGATTCCACGCGGCAGCCAAGGGCTGATTGACTATGTGCGCCAGCACGCCCGGGTGCCGGTCATCGAAACCGGAGCCGGCGTGGTGCACACCTATTTTGATGAGAGCGGCAACCTGGAAAAAGGCCGCGCCATCGTCGCCAACGCCAAAACCCGCCGCGTGAGCGTGTGCAACGCCCTCGACTGCCTGCTCAGCAACGCCACCCGTTTGCCTGACTTGCCGGCTTTGCTGGCCCCGCTGGCCGAGGCCGGCGTGCAGCTGTTTGCCGACGCGCCGGCCCACGCCGCGCTGGCCGGCCACTACCCCGCCGCGCTGCTGGCTACCGCCGACGAAACGCATTTCGGCACCGAGTTTCTGGCCCTGAAAATGGCGGTGAAAACCGTGCCCGACTTGGCCGGGGCCCTGGCCCACATTGCCCAGCACGGCTCGCGCCACAGCGAGGCCATTATTTCGGAGACGCCGGCCCACATTGAAATTTTTTTGCAGCGCGTGGACGCGGCCGCTGTGTACGCCAATGCCTCCACAGCCTTCACCGACGGGGCCCAATTCGGGCTGGGGGCTGAAATTGGCATTAGCACCCAAAAGCTGCATGCCCGGGGCCCTATGGGCCTTGAAGAGCTGACGAGCTACAAATGGCTGGTGCGCGGCGACGGGCAGGTGCGGCCGGCGTAACCACCCGCCCGCTACCTTGCTGCCATGAAATACCTGCGCTGCTTCGGCTTGGTGCTGCTCAGGGCCCCTGCCTTTGCCCAAGCCAAGCTGAACTCGCCTCTGAAGCGGGAACTGGACAGCATTTTGGTGCAAGACCAGAAGTACCGCGAGCTGATGGCCGGGATGAACAACGGCAAAACCGATTCGCTGGAAACGGCTTTGCACCTACCCAAAGGCCAACTTTTTACCTACGCCCTGACCAACATGAACTGCGTGGATTCTAGCGGCATGCGGCGGGTGGAAGCCATCGTGCGGCGCTACGGCTACCCCGGCCAGTCGCTAGTGGGCGCGTCGACGAATGAAGCGGCGTGGCTCGTGATTCAGCATTCCAGCAAAATTCCGCAATATCTGCCGCTCATCAAAGCGGCGGCCGAAAAGGGCGAACTGCCTTACCGGCTCTACGCCCAAATGCTGGACCGCAAGCTAATGAATGACGGCCTGGAGCAGCTTTACGGCACGCAGGGCGTAAGCTTTACCGTTCCTAACAGAGCAACTGGCAAGCGGGAAACCGCCTCGTTCATCTGGCCCATCAAAGACGCGGCCCGCGTGAACGAACGCCGCAAGCAAACCGGCTTTCCCGGCACGGTCGAAGAAAGCGCGGCCACGTTGGGCATTCCCTACAAGCCGGTCGCGCTGGAATACGCCAAGCGGCTCCAGCGCCAATCGCAGACCAAATAGCGTTCTTATTCTTCTTCCTTGAGGGCGATGGCCACCACTTTACCGGGGCCGTCAACCGTGAACTTGCACTCTTCAAAATTGGGGGCCGAGAAGTGCGGACGCACATTATTGGAAAACGCGAATGGCTCGGTGGGGATGCCCAGCATGTTTTTGTCGAGCCGGCCGTTATTGTTCGTGTCCTGGGTGAGGGCCACGGCCCACTCGCCTTTGGCTAATTCTACAGGCACCGAAATTTCATTTTTGCCGTTGGGCTTCACCTCCAGCCGAAAGGTTTGCTGGCCATGTTTCAGGAATTTTTTGGGGTCATTGTAGAAGTTCAGCTTCACGACCGATTCCGTGGAAACCAAACCCGACACCACCACCGTCACCGAAGCTGTTTCGGATAGGGGCCCGTTGGCAGGACCGGGCAGCCAGCCGCCAACCAACAGGGGTAAAAACAATAAAGCCTTCATAGCGAATGGGATGATAGAGTAGCGGAATGCCGCCCTAACGCGGCGCGGCGCGGAAAGAGTTCGGGCCGGGGTCCCCACGCCGCTGGCCGTTGCATCTTTACGGCATGGAAGGATTGACTAAAATCGACGACTTGGGCCAGCCGCGGGTGGTCATCATAGGGGGCGGGTTTGGGGGCCTAGCGCTGGCCCAGGCCCTGGCCAACGCGCCGGTGCAGGTGGTGCTCATCGACAAGCATAACTACCACGCCTTTCAGCCCTTACTCTACCAGGTGGCCACGGCGGGGCTAGCCGTCGACACCATCGTGGCCCCGTTTCGCAAGGCGCTCGGCGACCAGAAAAACTTCTACTTCCGACTAGCCGAGGTGCAGTCGGTCGACGCCACGGCCCAGGTGGTCGAAACCAGCATCGGCCTGCTGCGCTACGACTACCTAGTGCTGGCTACTGGGGCCACGGCCAACTACTTTGGCGACGCCGAGATGCAGCGCCACTCCATCGCCATCAAGAGCGTGGACGATGCCTTGGAGTTGCGCAACACGTTGCTAGCCAACTTCGAGCAGGCTCTCCAACTCGGCGACATGGAAAAAGTCAACAGCCTACTTGACTTCGTGATTGTGGGCGGCGGCCCCACCGGCGTGGAAATGGCCGGGGCCTTGAGCGAGCTGCGGGCCCACGTGTTTCCGAAAGACTACCGCGAGCTGGATTTTCGGGAGATGGACATCTACGTGGTACAGAGCGGGCCGGTGCTGCTCAAGGGTATGTCGGCCCAGGCGTCGGCGCAGGCCCTCAAAGACCTGCGCGACCTGAGGGTGCAGGTGGTGCTCGACGCGCGGGTGAAGTCGTACGACGGCTACACGGCCACGCTCAGCAACGGCCAAAAACTCGTCACGCGCACGCTCATCTGGGCGGCGGGCGTGACGGGGGCCCCGGTGACGGGCCTCGCTCCCACGTGCCTGCTGCCCGGCAACCGCTACCGGGTGGACGAATACAACCGCGTGGACGGCTACGACAATGTGTTTGCCATCGGCGACATCGCCATCATGAAGAACGCGGTATATCCCGAAGGCCACCCTCAGGTGGCTCAGCCCGCCTTGCAGCAGGGCACCCTGCTGGGCCAGAACCTGGTGCGCGCCCTGGCCGGCCAGCCCATGAAGCCGTTCGTGTATTCCGACAAGGGCTCGATGGCCACCATCGGCCGCAACCGCGCCGTGGCCGACATCCCGCTGTTCGGCCGCGAGTACCACCTCCGCGGCTTCCTGGCCTGGCTAGCCTGGAGCCTCGTGCACGTGATGGCGCTGGTGAACTTCCGCAGCCGCATCGCGGTGGCCTTCACTTGGGCTTGGAACTACTGGAGCCAGGACAAGGGCTTGCGCTACATCATCGGCCGGGTGAAAGCGGAGGCGGACCCCGTGGTGAACGAGGACGTCGTCGCCGATAAGGCCATTGTGTGACGAAAGCCCGGAACGCGGGGCCCTCGGCCGCTGCGGCGTAAAATTGCGTGTATGAAGAACCTGCTGCCCGACCCAGCCGCCTACCGCCTTGCCGGCCGCGTGTGGGTGCAGGGCCCCGACGAACGGTTTTTGGGCATTGGCCGGCTGGAGCTGTTGGGCCACATCCGGGCCACGGGCTCCATCTCGCGGGCAGCGGCGGCCATGCAGATGTCTTACAAGCGGGCCTGGGACTTGGTCCATTCCATGAACACCCAGGCCCGCCAGCCGCTCGTGGCTACCCAAACCGGCGGCAAAAGCGGCGGCGGCGCAGCCCTCACCACCGAGGGCAAGCAGGCCCTGGCGGCCTTCGAAGCCGTCCAGGTCCGGTTCCAGGCATTTTTGGACGAAGAAACCCGGCGGCTGGCGGAGTAGCACATCACTTGCAGGAGACGTATGGGTTGGCGCTGGGCCCTGCCCCGTGCCGCTTTGCCGCAGGCCTCCGCCCCTCGGGCCGTCCAAGTACCCACTGTTCAACGGTTGCGGGCCAAAGGCCCGCGGCCACGCGGCGCAGGACCGAGCCCCGCGTCAGGGATAGAGTTTACACGGCCGACCGGGCCGGGGTATTGATTACGCCGTTCGTTATATTTGTCGGACTATAACCCTTGGGGTTCACTTTCTAAGCTCCTATGATGCATCCTTTACTCGGCCTGCGCGGGATCCCCATCGCAGTTTTCGCCCTTGAGTTGTTGTTAAATCACACCGTGGCGGCCCAGGCCTCCCCACGCCGCCCGGTCCGGTCCGATACCACCAAGGTGGATTTGGGTGAGGTGGTGGTGTCCGCCTCGCGGGTAGAGGAAAGTATCTTGCAGTCGCCGGTAACCGTGGAAAAGCTCAACCCGCGTGCACTACTTCTTACGCCGGCCCCGTCGTTTTTCGATGCCATCGAGTACCTCAAGGGCGTGCAGGTGATTACGCCGAGTCTGGGCTTTAAAGTCATCAACGCGCGGGGCTTCACCAACACCACCAACGTGCGCTTTGCGCAGCTCGTCGACGGCATCGATAACCAGGCTCCCCACATCGGCGGACCGATTGGCAATGCGCTGGGACCAAGCGATTTGGACATTCAGGCGGTGGAAGTGGTGCCGGGCACGGCCTCGGCCCTCTACGGTCTTAACGCCATCAATGGGCTGGCTAATTTCAGCACCCGCAACCCGTTTGGCTCCGAGGGGTTGAGCGTGCAGCAAAAAACGGGGATTAACCACGTGAGTGACCCCAGCAGCGGCGCTAAGGCTTATTCCGAAACCAACGTGCGCTTTGCCAAGGTGCTCGCACCCAAGCTGGCCTTCAAAATTAACGGCACCTACCTGCGGGGCTACGACTGGATTGCCCACGACCTGACCGACATCAACCCCAACGGCAACAGCACCACCGGTTTGTTCGGCCCCGACAACCCAGCCCGCGACCCGGTGAACGGCTACGGCAACGAGTCGTCGGATCGCAGCACGCTGCTGCTGGGCGGCAAAAGCTACGCCGTGGCCCGCACCGGCTACAGTGAAGAAGCTGTGACCAGCTACGACCTGCGCACCCTGAAGGGCGAC
>JANPOR010000322.1:0-2179 GCA_031428075.1 Hymenobacter sp.
TCGACGCCCTGCTCGGCCTGCTCGATGAGCGTGTCGCGGAACAGCTCCCAGGTCAGGTCTTCGGCCTTGCCGTTCACTTTTTCCAGGGCCTGGTAAATGGGCACCGTGCCCACCGGCACGGGGCAGTTGCGGATAATCCACTCGCGGGTTTCGTGGATGTTCTTGCCAGTCGACAAATCCATCAGCGTATCGCCGCCCCAGCGACAGCTCCACACGGCCTTATCGACTTCTTCTTCAATTGAAGACGTGACGGCCGAATTACCGATATTGGTGTTGATTTTCACCAAGAAATTGCGCCCGATAATCATCGGCTCGCTCTCCGGGTGGTTGATGTTGGACGGAATCACGGCGCGCCCGGCGGCCACTTCCGAGCGCACGAACTCCGGCGTGATGTGGCCCTCTGGCGTGTTGGCCCCGAAGCTATGGCCGCGGTGCTGCACGCGCAACGGGTCATCCGCCGCCAGCTCGTCAATCCGCTGGTTTTCGCGGATGGCAATATATTCCATTTCCGGCGTGATGAGGCCTTTTTTGGCGTAGTGCATCTGGCTCACGTTGTGGCCAGGCTTGGCCCGGTATGGGGGCTGGATGTGCTCGAAGCGCAGTTGGTCGAGGCGGGAGTCGGCGGCGCGCTGCTGGCCGTAGTCGGAGGTGGTGCCGGGCAGCTGCTCCACGTCGCCGCGCTCCACAATCCAGCTTTCACGCAGGCGGGGCAGGCCTTTTTTCAGGTCGATTTCAACGTTGGGGTCCGTGTAGGGGCCGCTGGTGTCGTACACCGTCACGGGCGCGTTCTTTTCCGACGGGTGGCCGAAATCAAACTTGTGCTCCGTATCGGCCAGCACGATTTCGCGCATAGCCACGCGGATGTCGTGCCGCGTGCCGGGCACGTAGATTTTGCGGGAGCCGGTCAGCGGCTGGCGCGCCACCAGCGTTTGCTGGGGGACCTGGTCTTGTTTCTTCATCTGATGAAAGGGTTGGGAAAACAGCGGCAGGCACCTGCCTAGCCCCCTTGGGTGGCGCGGATGATGGTGATGCGGTCGTGGGGCCGCACGGCGTGGGCGGGCCAGTCGGCGCGGGGCACCACGGCATCGTTCACGGCCACGGCGAGGCCACGCGACTGGCCCAGGCCCAGGCCGGCGAGTAAATCAATCAGCGGCTGATTATCAGCCGTTTCCTGAGGCGTATTATTTACGTAGCAGACCATGCAACTAAGAATTAGTTGAGACGCGGGAAGCCGTAAACAATAGTGGGCACCTGCCACGGCCCATCCCCAGGGCAGCCGCGTGCGGACCAGTACTTTTCCCTTCGCCGGTATTATCCGGAATCAGGTTCTAAGGGTATCGTCTCAGCCTTGCCGAAGCAAAGCACCCCTAAAGTTTACGCAACGAAGATAGGACCAGTCTGCCGATCAAGAATTAAGACGTGCTGTGTTGCCTGAATTTTGTGTCGGCCCTTGGCCTAGCAACGCGGGTGCAATCATTGTATTTTTCAGGGAGTAGCATACTTCTATAGAACAGCTATTACTTTCCTTTCCATGTTATCTTTTTTACCATTACTCAACCGATTAGTCCTGTCAAGCGGTGCAGTTCTCATCACAGCTTGGTCCGCAATGGCGCAGACCGCCCCTCCCCTCAAGGCGGTTTACACTTTCGTGGACCAGCCCCCGCAGTTGCCCGGCAACGGTGGCACGCCGGGCGTCATGGCGGCGATGCCATAGCAATTGGTGTATCCGAGCCGGGCCGTGCGTGACGGCTTGTCGGACCGGGTATTTATGAACTTGACCGTGGCCTCCGACGGGTCGATTTCGGACGCCAAAGTAGTGCGCGGCCTACGGACCGGCTGCGATCCGGCAATCCTGGCCGCTGTTCAGCGGCTGCCACACCTGTCGCCGCCCCGGACAGCACGGACGGCCGGTGTACTTCAATTCCACGCTACCCGTTAGCTTCCAGCCGCCTGCGCCGGCAAGCACGCATTAGCATCAGCACGGCCACTTGCGGGAACCCAACGCCTTGCCTACTTGTATCTTTGTGCTATGCTATTTGAACTACCCCTCGCTCCCACGCCCGTCAAACGCGACATCCGCAAGCTCTCGGCCGACGAGTTGAAAGCCTTTTTGGTGGAGCACGGCGAGAAGCCCTTCCGCGCCAAGCAGGTGCAGGAGTGGCTGTGGAAGAACACGGCC
>JANPOR010000323.1:0-2300 GCA_031428075.1 Hymenobacter sp.
CGTGACGGGCGAGTGCGCCACCGGTCTCCAGGCGCTGGCCGCCCTGCAAACGGCCGCCTATGACGTGGTGTTTCTGGACGTGCAGATGCCCGGCCTCGACGGCGTGCAGGTTCTACGCCAGCTGCGCGAAACCTGCCAGCCGCTGCCGCTGGTGGTGTTCGTAACGGCCTACGACCAGTACGCGGTGCAGGCGTTCACCCTGCACGCGGTGGATTATCTGCTCAAGCCCCTCGACCCCGACCGGTTTGCCGACTGCGTGGCGCGGCTCCTGCACCGGTTGGTTCAGCGCCAAGAGCCCGATGTCGACCTGACGGCCCTGCTCCAGGCCTGGCCGCCGGCCCCCGGCCCGCCGCCGCCCGACTACCAGGACCAGTTTTTGGTGAAGCTGCCGGAGCGCAGTCTCTTCGTGCCGGCCGCCGAAGTGCTGTACCTGGAGGCCAACGGCAACAACGTGGCACTTCAAACGGCCGGTCCGCGCTACCTGCTGCGCACCGCGCTGGGGCCGCTGGCCGAGCGGCTGGACCCGGCCGCCTTCCTGCGCATTCACCGCTCCTGCATCATCCACACCACGCACATCCTGAACTTCCGGCACTGGTCTCACGGCGAGTACCTGTTTCGGATGGCCAACGGCCAGCACGTTACCTCGTCGCGCAGCTACAGCGCCGGGGTGCAGCAGTTTCTGAAACGCTCCGCCTGAGCCGCGCCGGGCCGCCAAAGGCCGGTTCACCCCCGGATTGGTCCAGTTGGCCCCGGTCGGCTAATCATTGCTTCGGGTTGCCCGTTAGCGCACCATCCTCCAATTGATGGGTGAGCGAATGCGCACGATATGACCAAACCCTTTCGCTTCTTGCTGGCGCTGATTTTCGGTGGCAACCTGGCCGCCCACGCGCAGCACCACGCCACGGCCGCGCCGGCCATGCCCTGCATGACGCATCCGATGCCTGGCATGGCCGGCATGAAGATGGACCACGCGGCCGCACCGGGTACCCCCGTCGCGGCCTTTCAGCACGGCATGGATTCAGTGATGGTGGTAATGGACGAAGGCATGCGCCGCATGACCGGCGCCCGCCCCGACGACATCGACGCTAGCTTCGCCGCCATGATGCTGCCCCACCACCAGGGGGCCGTGGACATGGCCCGCCTGCAGCTGCTGTACGGCAAGGATCCGGCCCTGCGCCGCCTGGCCCAAAGCATCATCGCCGAGCAGCAGGTCGAGATTCAGCAGATGGTGGCCTGGCTGAAACAGCACCCGGTGGGTACGCAGAATCCTAGCAAATAGCGCTCGATTCAGCCAGAACGTCATGCTGAGCGCAGTCGAAGCATTTCTACCGCTTCGTTGCGGCTATTCGCCTCACCCCCGGCCCCTCTCCAATGGCGAGGGGAGCCAGCCGAAGCGGTAAAGATGCTTCAACAAGTTCAGCATGACAGGTAAACGTTTTTTTTCATCCCAAATGAAATTCCCCCTCCTCCCCGGCCTGCTGCTCATTTCCAGCGTGGCGGCGGCCCAGGCCGTCAGCCACCGCGACCGGGTATATACCGCCGACCAGATTTCCAACACCGTCTCGGTCATTGACCCAATGGATAACAAGCTGCTGGGCCAGATTATTCTGGGCAAGCCGCAGCCCGATTTGCTCTCGGCCCTCTACAAGGGGCAGGCCTTGGTGCACGGCCTGGGCGCTTCGCCCGACCACAAGCTGCTGGCCGTGGTGTCGGTGGGCTCCAACAACGTGACCTTCATAGAGACGGCCACCAATGCCATCAAAGGCAGCGTGTACGTGGGCCGGGCCCCGCACGAGGCCACGTTTCGCCCCGACGGCAAAGAGGCCTGGATTACGGTGCGCGGCGAAGATTACCTCGCCGTCATCGACGTGGCGAAGATGCGCGAAACCCGCCGCGTGCCCGTGCCCAACGGCCCCGGCCAGGTGGCGTTCAGCCCCGATGGCAAGCGCGCCTTCGTGTGCTCCAGCTTCTCGCCCAAGCTGGCTGTGGTGGACGTGGCCACGTATAAAGTCATCAAGAAGGTGCCCGTGGTGAGCCCCTTCTCGCCCAACATCTTCCCCACCCAGGACGGGCAGCAAATCTGGTTCACGCACAAGGACGTGGGCAAGGTGTCGGTGCTCGACACGAAGACGCTCACCATCAGCGGGGTGCTGACGACCGGCCCCATCTCCAACCACGTCGCCACGGTGGATGTGGCCGCCGGCAAGTTCGCCTACGTGACCGTGGGCGGGGAAGACGTGGTGAAGGTGTACAGCCGCGCCCCGGGTTTTAAGCAGCTGGCATCCATTCCGGTGGGGGCC
>JANPOR010000324.1:0-6181 GCA_031428075.1 Hymenobacter sp.
GCCCGGGCGGCGTTTCAAGCTGCATTAGGGACACGCCCACCGCCTGCTTGCCGAGGTCGAACCGCAGGGCTTCGGCCACTATACCAACGAGCAGGCGCAGCACCTCGGCCCCCTGCACGTTGCGAAAGAGCCCCGACGGGTCCTGAACCGACACATAGATTCTGACCTGGCTCCGCGGCTAGCATAGCCCATCGGGGGCGGTTGTCCGAAAACAACAGTGCTTTGCGCCGCCCGGATTTTGTCCTATTGGGCAAATCTAAAGGACCTGCTTACTCCAAGGGCCAGTCCAGAGCCGTCCGCTTTACGCCGACTGGTCGGCCTCGGGAGCCAAGCCCAGGGCATCCACGGCAGCCTGCACGGCTTCGGCGCGGTAGGCGGGCGCGGTGGCGGGGGCTTTCAGCAAGCGCAGGAGGCGGTGGTATTTCTGACGGCCCTCGTCCATCATCTGGTCCGTCACTTCGAGCGGAAACACACCAAAGGGCTCGGTTTTCTGCACGCCCACCAGCAGGAACCGTTCGGCCCCCAACGCGTCGGTGTAGAAGGCGGCCTGTCGGTCGTAGTCGTAGGCTGAGCACTGCCAGCGAAAATGGTCGGCGTCGCGGGCGTTAGTGGTCTTAAAATCGATGACCGTGTAGGGCTGACCGGGCGCGTCCACCACCAGGTCGGCGCGCAGCTTGCACAGCGTATCAGTCAGGGGCTCGGTGAAAAGCACGCTAGGCTCGGGCGTGCCGGCTTGCAACAGGCGGTTCAGCTCGGTATTGTGCTTCACGCCTTCCACCAACCACCACACCAGCGTGTCGTTGAGACCGGGCTGGCCGGGCTGGTACTGCTCGGGTTCGAGCAGAGCAGTGTGGAAAGCGGTGCCGAAGCTCAGGGCCCCGCCGTTGCTGCCATTGCCGCCGTCGGTGCGCGGGGGCCGCCCGTCGAGGGCGTCGCGCAGGCGCGAGAGGTCGGAGTTGGCCACCGCCGGCAGGGCGCGGTAGGTGTCGTAGTCAAGGCGCAGCAGGTCGGGTCGGCGGAAAGCAGGGTCGGCGGAGGATGGGGACATGATTTCATAACAGCAAAACGGCGCGTTTTGCTGCATCAAGGCGGGATTTTTCTGGCGGGGCTCAGCGGCTTAATGGTTTTTAACGAACAAGAGCGTGGTAAGGGAAACCGGGCTGGTAAACGTGCTTTGCAGCGTGTATCCCTCGCGGTAAAGCTGGCTGAACATTTTGTAGTAGGCCTCGCTAGAAGTATTCTGGCGTTTATCAGTCACGCCGCCTTGGAATTCAACCTGCTCACTTTTGCCCTCGCCCCGGGTAATTATAAATTTTCCTGAACCTCCGCCGTCATATATCCGCACTACTACGAGTTCAGGGCCCTGTGTTTGCGCGGCGGCGGGCTGCACAGCGAGGGCCAGAAGGCACGCGCTCGAAAGAAGTAGTTTTTTCATGCTAGCGAAACTACTGCTTGGGCGCTCGTTGTGGGCAGAACCCTAACTTGGCGGGGCACCCCCGGGCGGGCCTGATTGTGGCCAGCAGCCCAGCGATAGCTCAGTACCCTTCAACCATTTAAAGCCGACATATTGCTTTAGACAAATGGTTTATTCTCAGTATTTTCACCGAGATTTCACTCAACCTTGCGGGGTGTGGAGCCGTTAGCCTGGGCACACCTCTTCTTTTACTTTCTTATGACATGCGCTTAGAAAACCGTATTGCCCTCGTCACGGGCGGTAGCTCCGGCATCGGCACGGGCATTGCCCGGCAGTTGGCCGCCGATGGCGCCACCGTGTTTGTCAACTACCACGGGGGGCCCTCCGACAAGGCCGACGCCGTGGTGAAAACCATCACCGACGCGGGCAACCAAGCCTTTGCCATCGCGGCCGACGTGAGCAAGGAAGACGAGGTGCAGGCCATGTTTGCCCGCATTGTGCAGCAGTGCGGCACGCTGCACATCCTGGTAAACAACTCGGGCCAGCAGCAAGACGCGCCGTTCGTCGATATGACCCTGGCCCAATGGCAGCGCGTGATTGACGTGAACCTGACCGGGCAGTTCTTGTGCTCGCGCGAGGCGGCCCGCGAGTTTTTGCGGCGGGGGCCCCAGCCGGAAATTGCCCGCGCCACGGGCGTGATTTTGCACACCAGCAGCGTGCACGAAGTCATTCCGTGGGCCGGCCACGTAAATTACGCCACCAGCAAGGGCGGCATCATGCAGCTCATGAAAAGCACCGCCCAGGAGCTGGCGCCCCACAAAATCCGGGTGAACAGCATCGGGCCGGGGGCCATCAAAACGCCCATCAACACGGCTGCCTGGGACACGCCGGAGGCGGAAAAAGCTTTGCTCAAGCTCATTCCTTACGACCGGGTGGGCGTCATCGAAGACATCGGCGGCCTAGCCGCCTGGCTGTGCTCCGACGAAGCTGACTACATTACCGGCCAGACCATTTTCATGGACGGCGGCATGACGCTGTACCCCGGCTTTGCCACGGGCGGTTAGGGTTGGTTGGCGTTTATCGTCTAGGAAATAAAACAGAACATCGTGCTGAGCCTGTCGAATCATCTCTACTATTTCGCTGAACGATTGAGTTAGTCAGCGGTGGAGATGCTTCGACAGGTTCGGCACAACGTTCTATTATCCCTTTACCTTGTTAATTTAGAATGACTCCTGAGCACGACCGGCTGCGCGATGCGGCCCCTTGGCGCACTTTCGGCCCCTACCTGGCGGAGCGGCAGTGGGGGACGGTGCGCGAGGACTACTCGGCCGACGGCCAGCCTTGGTACTTCACCACCCACGACACAGCCCGCTCCTACGCCTACCGCTGGGGCGAAGACGGCCTGGGAGGTTTTTGCGATGAACAGCAGCTGCTGTGCTTCGCGCCGGCATTCTGGAATGGGCAGGACCCTATCCTCAAAGAGCGACTTTTTGGCCTTAGCGGGCCCGAAGGCAACCACGGCGAAGACGTAAAGGAGCTATATTATTACCTCGACAATACACCCACGCACAGCTACATGCGGATGCTGTACAAGTATCCGCAGCATCAGTTTCCCTACGAGTGGCTGGTGCAGCAAAACGCCCGGCGCACCCGCCAGGAACCCGAGTTTGAGTTAGCCGATACGGCAATTTTTCGGGAGGACAAGTATTTTGATATCTTCATTGAGTACGCCAAGGCAGGGCCCCAGGACGTGCTCATCCGCATCACGGCCTGTAACCGGGGGCCCGTGGCGGCCCCACTCCATGTGCTGCCCACGCTGTGGTTCCGCAACACCTGGGCTTGGGGCGATGACGACTACCTGCCCGAGCTGCGGGCCACCGACCGGAACCACATTGCCGTGGTGCACCAAGCCCTGCCCAACCTGGCCCTCCACGCCGACGGGGAACCCGAGCTGCTCTTTTGCGACAACGAAACCAACACGCTACGCCTCTACCAGGCCCCGCCCGCGCACGGCGCGAAATTCTTTAAAGACGGGCTGAACGAATACGTGGTGGGCGGCCGCGCCGAGGCCGTGAACCCCGACCGGGGCGGCACGAAGGCCGCCGCCCACTACGTGCTAAACGTGGAGGCGGGCCAGCAGCAGGTGCTGCGCCTGCGCCTGGGCCCCGCCGATTTGGCGGAGCCGTTTGCCGATTTCGACGAGCTGCTTGCCCTGCGTCAGCAGGAGGCCGACGCGTTTTACGGGGTCCTACAAAAGGACCTCGCCGACGCCGACGCCCGCGCCGTGCAGCGCCAGGCCCTGGCGGGCATGCTGTGGAGCAAACAGTTTTACTACTACGACGTGAGTCGTTGGCTGGATGGCGACCCCGCCCAGCCCAAGCCGCCCGCCTCGCGCCTGAGCATGCGCAACGCTACTTGGCGGCAGGTACGCAACATGGACATCATTTCGATGCCCGATAACTGGGAATACCCCTGGTACGCGGCCTGGGACCTGGCTTTCCACACCATCCCGCTGGCGCTGGTGGACGCAGAGTTTGCCAAAAGCCAGCTCCGGCTGCTGTGCCAGGACCGCTACATGCACCCCAACGGCCAGCTGCCGGCCTACGAGTGGCAGTTTGGCGACGTGAACCCGCCGGTGCACGCCTGGGCGGCGTTCCGGGTGTTCAAGATGGACCAAAAGCAGCGCGGCGACGCCGGCGACGTGCCGTTTCTGGAAACCATTTTCCACCGCCTGCTGCTGAACTTCTCTTGGTGGGTGAACCGCAAGGACACCACCGGGCGCAACATCTTCGAAGGCGGCTTCTTGGGACTGGATAACATCGGCGTGTTTGACCGCTCGGCCCCAATGCCCGACGGGTCTTACATCGAGCAGGCCGATGGCACGGCCTGGATGGCCTTCTACGCTCTCAACCTGATGCGCATGGCCCTGGAGCTGGCCCAGACCAACCCCGTATACGAGGACCTGGCCAGCAAATTCTTCGAGCATTTCCTGGCCATCGCCCAAGCAATAACCGGCTACAGCCCCAAGGACATCGACATGTGGGACGAGGAAGACGAGTTTTACTACGACGTGCTGAATACCCCCGACCAGGGCCGCATCCCGCTCAAGGTGCGCTCGATGGTGGGGCTGGTACCAATTTTCGCGGTGGAAGTGCTCGACGACGCGCTGCTGCAAAAAGCCCCGAATTTCCTGGCCCGCATGAATTGGGTGCTGACCAACCGCCCCGACCTGACGGCCCTCGTCAGCCGCTGGCAAGAGCCCGGCCAGGGTACCCGTCACTTGCTCTCACTGCTGCGGGGCCACCGCCTCAAGGCCCTGCTGAGGCGGATGCTCGACGAGGCCGAATTCTTATCGGAACACGGCGTGCGGGCCCTTTCAAAGTTCCACCAAGCCCACCCCTACGTGTTCCGCTCGGCCGAGAAGTCGTTCACGGTGGATTACGAGCCCGGCGAGTCCACGACCGGCCTCTACGGCGGCAACTCTAACTGGCGGGGACCCGTGTGGTTTCCGGTCAACTACTTGCTGATCGAGGGATTACAGCGTTTTCACCATTACTACGGCGACGATTTTCGGGTCGAATACCCCACCGGCAGCGGCCAGTATAGCACGCTCCTTAGCATCGCCGACCAACTCACCAAGCGCCTCACCACGCTGTTTCTGCGCGGTGAGGACGGCCAGCGTGCCTGCTTCGGGGCCGACATGCAGCAGCAAACCGACCCCAATTTCAAGGATTACCTGCTTTTCCATGAGTATTTCCACGCCGACACCGGCCAGGGCCTGGGGGCCAGCCATCAAACCGGCTGGACGGGCCTTGTGGCCAAGCTGCTCCAGCCCCGCAGGTAGGCAGTTTTTAGCGCTTGGGTCGTTGTCATTGCGAGGAGGAACGATGAAGCAATCCGTCTTGGTCTTTAGCAACTAGCTTCCCGGTGTGACAAGCCCCGGTTTTAGAAGAAATTAATTAGCTGAGAGCGTGCGAAAAAAACTTGTCGCATCGGGGGGGGGGCTGGTCGCTAAAGCAGGACGCATTTCTTCGCTACGCTCGCAATGACAGTAACTTACCACCTCACTGCTATGACTTATCTCGACATCACGACGCCTATTTCCGACCGTATGGTGCACTGGCCCGACAATGCGCCGGTCAACATCCGCCGCACCCGCGCGTTCGACTTCGGCGACCCGGCCAACGTGAGCGAAATCAGCATGAGTGTGCACACGGCGACGCACGTCGATGCGCCGCGCCACTTCATCAAGGACGGCCCCGATGTAACTACACTCGACCTGAACACCTTGCTGGGGCCCTGCCGCGTGGCCCGCATCTACGACCCGCACCTCGTCACGCTGGCCGAAGTAGAGCCGCTGGACCCGCAACCGGGCCAGCGCATCCTGTTCCGCACCCGTAACTCAGACGCCGACTGGGGCCCCCAGCCCTTCAACCCCGACTTCGTGCGGCTCGACTTCCCGGCCGCGCGGTTTTTGCAGCAGCGCGGCGTGGTGTGCGTGGGCGTCGATTACCTTTCGGTGGGGGCCGGCGATACGCACCACGCATTGCTTGATTTCGGGGTCACCATCATTGAGGGCCTGCAGCTGGGCGGGGTAGAACCGGGTGATTACGAGTTGGTTTGCCTACCCCTAAAAATCGTTGGAGCCGACGGGGCCCCCTGCCGGGCCCTGCTGCGGCCGCTGTAATAAATACGCGAAACCTACCATTAGGAAAAGTCTCTAGCCGCTGGCCCAGAGGCTTTTCGGGCCGGTGGCCGGGCCGCAAC
>JANPOR010000325.1:0-3631 GCA_031428075.1 Hymenobacter sp.
GGTGTTTGGCGGAGGAGTCAACAATCATAATTTCGACTGCGAGGCTGTTTTTTACTTCAACGATTCGCTGCACCTGTTCACCAAAAACTGGGCCGACCGGCGCACCAAGTACTACACTATTCCCGCCGCGCCAGGCAATTACACCGCTCACCTAAAGGCCACGCTCGACACCAAAGGCTTGATCACGGCCGCCGACATCAACCCTGCTGGCACCACGGCGGCCCTGCTCGGGTATGAGCCTGTTACCGGAGCCACCTTCGTTTGGCTGCTGTCGGGCTTTCCGGGCGCCCAGCTTTTCCGGGGCAACAAACGGCGCATCGAGCTGCCCGGGGCGCTGGTCGTGGGCCAGGCCGAAGGGCTGTGTTTCGTCGGAGGCCATCGGGTGCTGCTCTCTAACGAACGGCTGGCGGCAGGGCCCCTGACTGTGCCGCAACGGCTATATGCGCTGGACTTGGGGCCCTGGCTGGCCCCGGCGGTAGTCACGGGCGCGGCTACGGCGGGCCCGTTGCCGGGCCTCCGCGTGTTCCCCAACCCCGCGGCCCACACTTTGCGCATCGAGCGGGCCGACGCGGCCGGCGACGTGGCCCTCACGCTGCTCGACCTGCGAGGCACGGCAGTGGCCACGGGCCAGCTGCGAGCTGGGGCCCTGTCCTTGGACGTGGCGGGGATTGCCGCAGGGCTTTACGTACTGCAGGCACAGTCGGCAGCGGGCACGTTTTCCCAAAAAGTCGTCATCCGGTAGCCCGCCTGTTACATTGGGATCCGTACCCGCCGGTATCTTCGGGCCCCTGATACCCGTTAAGCAGCGGGCGGCCGCGCCGCCGTTCCGAATTCATCACCTTCCTTTTCTTTCTCCGCTCGCATGGCCCTCGCCCCCGACATCCAGCAAAAAGTAAACACCTGGCTCACGCCGGCTTACGACGCCGATACCCGGGCCGCCATTCGCGCCCAACTCGACGCTGGTCACGACGAGGCCCTGACCGACGCCTTCTACCGAAACCTGGAATTTGGCACCGGCGGGCTGCGCGGCGTGATGGGCCCCGGCTCGAACCGCATGAACCGCTACACGCTGGGCATGGCCACCCAAGGCCTATGCAACTACCTAATAAAGAGCTTTCCGGACCAGGAAATCAAGGCAGCTGTTGCCCACGACTCGCGCAACAACAGTCCCGAATTTGCGCGCATCGCGGCGGGTATCTTCTCAGCCAACGGCATCACGGTGTACTTGTTCGAGAGCCTGCGGCCCACGCCGGAGCTATCGTTTGCCATCCGGCAGTTGGGTTGCCAGAGCGGCTGCGTAATTACGGCTTCCCACAACCCCAAGGAGTACAACGGCTACAAGGTGTACTGGAACGACGGGGCCCAAGTGGTAGCCCCACACGACGAGAACATCATCATCGAAGTGAATAAAATTACCGATCCTGGAGCGGTAAAATTTGCTGCCGACGAGTCGCGCATCCACCTTATCGGCCACGACATCGACGAGCAATATTTTGCCGAGGTGCAAAAGCTGAGCATCGATCCGGCAGCCATTCAGCGGCAGCACGATTTGAAGATTGTGTACACGCCGCTGCACGGCTCGGGCATCACGCTGGTGCCGGGCGCGTTGCAGCGTTTTGGCTTCACCAACGTGCACGTAGTGGAAGCCCAGGCCACGCCCGATGGCAACTTCCCCACCGTGCAATCGCCCAACCCGGAGGAGAAATCGGCCATGCAAATGGCCCTGGATTTGGCGAATGACCTCGATGCCGACATTGTACTGGCCACCGACCCCGACGCCGACCGCGTGGGCATGGGCGTAAAAAATCAGAAGGGCGAGTGGGTACTCCTCAACGGCAACCAGACCGCCGCCCTGCTCACGAACTACATCCTCTCAGCCCGCGCCCGGGCCGGCCAGCTGGCCCCCAACGATTTCATGGTGTACACCATCGTGACGAGCGACGTCTTGGGCGACATCGCCCGTCATTACGAGGTAAAAAGCTACAACACGCTCACCGGCTTCAAGTACATCGCCGGCCTCATCCGCGATTTGGCGGGGCAGGAAAACTACTTGTGCGGCGGCGAGGAAAGTTACGGCTACCTCATCGGCGACTTCGTGCGCGACAAAGACGCGGTTTCGGCCTGCGCCCTGGCCGCCGAGATGGCCGCCGTGGCTAGAGACCAAGGCCGCACCCTCTACGAAGAGCTGCTCCAGATGTACGCCACCTACGGTCTCTACCAGGAAGACCTGATTTCGCTGACCAAAAAAGGCCAGCGCGGGGCCGAAGAAATCCAGGAGATGATGGCTAGCTTGCGCGCCAACCCGCCCGCCACCATTGCCGGCCAGCCCATGGTGGAAATGCGCGACTTCCAGACCGGCAAAATCCACGACCTGCGCACCGGCGACGTGACCGAAACCGGCCTCGAAAGCTCGAACGTGCTCCAGTTTATTCTGGAAGACGGCAGCAAGATTTCAGCCCGCCCCAGTGGCACCGAGCCCAAAATCAAGTTCTATTTCAGCGTGCGCCAGCCCCTAAAATCAGTGGTTGACTTTGATCTGGCCCAGGGCCTCGCGAAGAAGAAAATCTAGGCAATTATTGATGACATGCAGCTGAAATAGCGCATTGGTATGCCTATAAAAGTTCTGCTATCACCGAAACGAAAGCCTGCATTATTGGTCATAACTTGGCTCTTGTTCGGGCTTGGTTCGTAGCTATTGTTTTTCGGTCAATCGCAGGGTTACCGTTTTATAAGCGCCTTCGCCGGGATTTTATTGGCTCCTACTCACTTGGGATTGCGCCTTGACCGTGATAATAACCGGTACCAATTCTATCGGTCGTGGGCAGGGTCTAACTTTGGCTCTTGGGAAATATTACCCCTAATCCAGCGCGTTTTCATCAAGTATTTCGCTGGCGGTGGTCTAATCTAAGATGATATTTTGATTACAATTATCGATAACTATTTTAATTCGGGCCGTATGCATGGCCAATGATTTGCTGAAGGAACAGGCCTTGCGCACGAGCACGCCACAGCGCTGGCGCAAGGAGCAATTGATGGCTTCGACGATGTTGGTCTGGCCCTCGCCCTTGGGACAGGGCCGGTGCTGCCAGCGGGGCAGCACTTTGGCGTACGCTTTCCACTGGTCGGTAAAGTACCAGCAGTGGCGGTGGTAGCGGCGAGGTAAGGCCTGCCAAAGTTTGCGTAACGAGGATTCCCCCCGGCTGCCCAGCGTCCAGCCCACCATGCGTCGCCGGGCGCGCTCGACGGCGAGCCACAACCAGACCTTGCGCTTTTTGTGGCCCACAAAGCTCCACAACTCATCCAATTCCAGCACCTCCCATTCTTTGCGCTGCGCTTTTTTCGGGCGTAACCGGGGCAGCGGGGGCGAAGCCGCCGCCGCTTTTTTTTAGCCGTTTGGCAATCGTCATGCGCGCCATACCCGTCACGCGGGCAATGCTGCGCTGCGAATTGCGTTCCCCCAACAGGGCCTCAACCTGCGCGTATTGCGCGGCTTTGGCCACGGCGGCCGGTACGAACCGCGCCTGGTAGCCACAGGCTTTGCACTGGTAACGGGCGTGACCGCCGCTGTGACCGTTGCGGCGAATCTCCGCGCTGCCGCATTTGGCGCACGTGTGAATTGTAGTGACCATAA
>JANPOR010000326.1:0-2242 GCA_031428075.1 Hymenobacter sp.
GGCGTGGTCTTGCTCTTTTTTGCGGTCATGACTCAGGGAATATACGTCCTACTTCTGTGCGCCCAACCTAGACCACCTCATTTAATCCCACATTTACCAAAACGTTTCAGGGACCCGACCAGAACCGGTTGATATTCTCGCCGAACGTGAAGGGCAGCTACGAGTTTAACAAAACCGTCGCGTTGGGCCTTGAGTATTACGGCAGCCTGGGGCAAGTGAGTCAATTCGAGTCGTACGCGCACCAGCAGCATCAACTCTTCCTGGCCACAGACCTGATCCTGGCCCCGCAATAGGAGTTTAACGCGGGCCTGGGCTATAGGCTCACCAACGCCACCGAGCGGCTGATTTTCAAGGTCATCTTGGGCCGCACGTTTGGTGCCGGGTCTAAAGTGCCACAACCCTCTCCCTTACCCAAACCCCAATAACCAGTTTCGATTCGTTGAATAAACGGTCGTGTGTTAAAACTGTAGATAGTCAAAAGAAAAAGTGCACGATAAGTCAGGTAATCAGCCCATCGTGAAAGAATTGTTTTTTGGAGAAGCAAATCGTTTTACGCATCCGCCGTTTGAGTCGGGTGCGCAAAGTCAGGTGCAAGCGTTGCATCGGGGCCTTACCCTTTTGATGCTGCGCAGCAGGCAAGCAGGCCGCGTAAGCCCCCCGGCATCGGCAAACCACTGTTCAACTGCCCATCCAGCTTGGGCCAAGACGGCCAGTAAGCGGCAGAAGGTGGCGGGGGTCCGCCGGCCAAAGACGAAGGCTAGTACCTGCCCAGTAGCGGCTTTCTCGACCCCCCAGAGCCAGCGTTGCGCCTTCTTGCAGCGCACAAATGCCCCCATTTCAGCTGCACATAAGCGCAGGGCCTTACCGGGGTCGGGCGTGTAGATGGGGTGAACTGAGGGGGCCTGATTTACGGCTTCAATCTTTTTTTTAGCTCTCCCATGACCGTCTGCGGGCAGATGCCCAGCACCCGTGCCGTGTCTCGTATTCCGCTGCCGTTCAGCGCTAAAGTTGTCATTTTATCCCCAACGCCCGGCTCATGCACTTTGTGGCGATAGGGCAACTGAAAGCTGCGCCGACACGCCGTGCAACGGTAGCGCTGCGTGCCATCCGTGGCCTTGCCATGTCGATAAACGGCTTCCGGCTGCTGGCGGACCGGGCAACTAACGGGTTCTAAAACCATCGCCAAAAATACGCTTCTCTACAGAGGCAACACACAACCCAATACCGATAGTGATTAGCGTGTGGACGGTCTAATTCTTCTTTGTAACAGTCGAATGGCTGGGTATTTAACGCGCTGGTAATCGCCGTCAGACGTTGCGGCTCTGCTGCAAAGCGCTTGGCTGCTTCGCCGCGCCTAGCTTGGCGCGGATGCGGCTCAGCGACGGGCCCTGGATGCCCAGGTACGAGGCGATGTGGCCCAGCGACACGCGGTTGGTGATGCCCGGCACCTGCGCGAGCAGGCCCAGGTATCGTTCCTCGGCCGACTGAAACAGGAGGCTTTCGGCCTTGGCCTGGTGCAGGATGAGGTACTGCTCGGCCAGCCGCCGCCCGAACCGCTCCCAGCCGTGCGCGGCGGCGTAAAGTCGCTGCAGGGGCTCCACTCCGATGATCCAGAGCTCGGCATCTTCGACTGCCGCGACGTAGTACGGGCAGCCTTCGTGCGTGAGCAAGCTTTTGAGGGAGGTAAGAAACGTGTTTTCGGCCACGAAGAAGACGTTGTGCTCCTTGCTCGTGGCGGGGTCCACGTAATACACCCGGAACAGGCCGCGCACCACGAAGCCCACGTGCCGGCACACGGCGTTGCGAAAGTTAAAAAACTCGTTTTTAGCGATGGTGCGGCGGGTCCAGAGGCCATCGGCGAGGCGCAGCTCGTCGGGCGTGAGGCCGGCTAAGGCCTGCAAGTGGTGGGTGAGTATGGACTCAGCATCGGCAGTAGCAAGGGCAGCGACGGGCAGCAGCATGGCGGAACAAGAAACGGGAAAGATGACGGCAAAAGCCACGCCGCCACTAGCTATACGGCAGCTGGACGGGCCGCGACCAAAAATGCTTCGGGGCCGGCATTTTTTAACCTAGGTGAAAATCCCGGTTCCGCCGGGGCCAGACCTTTGTCCCATTCCTCACCGCTGCCCCCAGCTCCTGGCCGACGCAGCATTTTTCGGTCACTATTATGTCCATTCCCCATCATTTCCTGTTCGGCACCCTGGCCGCGGCCACGCTCGCGTTCGCTCAGCCCCAGATGGCC
>JANPOR010000327.1:0-12813 GCA_031428075.1 Hymenobacter sp.
GAATGTAGAGGCCGGCAGACACCAGCAAAAAGCGCAGCACGGGAGACACCGTCCGCCCGCGCGAGGGAAACAGAAACTTCATAAGGAAAATTAGGCGAAAAAGCCAAGGCCCGGTAGCCGCTCTGCCTTTTGGACGGAGCGCCCACCGGGCCCATAGCGAAACAAAATCGCTATTTGCGGCGGCGCAGCAGACGGACTCCGTAGGCCACGCCGCCAGCAAGCAGCAGCGAGGCGCCCCCGTCGAGGGGAACGGCCGTGGGGGTCGGGGTGGGCCCGGTGGAGCCTTGGGCGCGGGCCTGCGTCGCGGCGCCAGCCAGCAGGGCCAGGGCAGTTCCGAAGGTCAAAGTGCGAAACGCCGTCACGAAGACATTTTTCATAGGAAAACAAAAGCAGGTAAAAGAAGAGTTGGCGCGAGCCCAGAGCAGCAGAAGCCCGGAACCCGCGCCAAAGGTATCTATTCGACGATGAGGCGCTTGTTGACGGTGCCCTCGCTCGTGACTAAGCGCAGTGTGTACACGCCCTGCGCTACGCCGGGCAGGGCCAACGTCAAAACCGGACCGGCAGGCAACGTGGCGCGCAACACCGTCTGGCCGAGGGCATTTACTAGGGTTGCTTCGGTGGCTTGGCGGGCCAGAGCGGCGGGCAAACCGACCGATACCACGCCCCGGGTCGGGTTCGGAAACACGTTGACTTGCTGACTGATGGCCGCCGGGGCCGTTGCCAGCACGCCTTGCGTAGTGAGCAGCAAGCTGAAGCGGCCGCTGGCCGAGGCCCCGGCCGTAACGGCAAACGGGTAGCTAGACTGCTGGACCAAGTCGGTCGCGGTGCCGGTCAGGGCATCGCGCAAAAAGGCCCGGACGCCGGCGGGCAGACGTAGTAGCTCGGTAGCGCTGATCGTATAGCGGCCAGCGGCCGCTTGCACGCGCAGGGGCACCAGCACGTCAGCCGTGCCGATGGTAGGGCGGGCATCGATGGACAGCACGACGGCCCCAGCAGCTTCGGTGGCCAGGGCCATTGTGGAGCCGGCGAGATTCAGCTTGTGAGCATCCAGGGCAGCATCGAAGCCGGTGGTAGCGGCGGCATCAAAATACACAACGGCCTCGTCGGTGCGACCGGTGTTGTTGGCCAGGGCCAAACGAACCAGCGGGGCGCTGCCGCTGCCGCGCTGGAAGGCTGGATTGGCATAGGTCGTTAGGCGGCCGGAGTTTCTAAAGGTGAGGGCCCCGGGCACGCCGGCGGCGGCCACTCGCACAAAAAAGCCTTGCATAGCGGCAATCTCGTCGATGCCGCCATTGACGCCCACGCCGTTCACGTAACTAGCGTAGCCCCCAGCGTACTGCCCGGTTGATTTCACTACGTGAACTTCATTGAAGAGGCCAGTGGCCCCGTTGCCGAAGGTCTTGGTCCAACTGATGGGCGACGGGTAAGGATTACCTAACAGCTGCCAGCCCGACTCGGTCTGGCCGCCGCGGGTGAGGCCAGTACGCGGCACATCGCCGTTGTTGAGCAGCCCCACGAAGTTCACCGTTTGCGAAGCTGGAATGTTCACTGTGTAGCCTTGGCCGGGCACGAGGGCATCGGTGAGGGCATCGGGCGAGAAGAATCCCTTATCAAAGTCCTGCGGAGACGGGTCGCCGCTGCCGTTCACCCGGGCTTCGTTGTAGCCGTACACCGTGGGAAACGGTGTGACAGCCCCCGGCTGTGCGGCCGTATTGTAGGCCGGGTTCACCACCGGTACGTAGCCGGTCGTGGTCAGGTCGGCCACAGTGTTCTTTTGTACCGGCGAGGCGTAGTGGCGGTAGCCGAAGCCATTATTAGTGCTGCCGTCAATGTAGCGCTGCACCGTGACGGGCCCGACTACGGTACCGACGCTGTTCACCACGTGAGCTGTGTTATTAGCGTCGGAAAGCAGCGTCAGCGACTGGCCGGTGGCCGTGAGGGTGCCGTCGAGAAGCAATACGCGGCGCACAGCGGCCGGGCCGGCCAAGCTTGCGCCGGCCGTGCCCACAGTTAGGTTCTGGAAGGTCGAAATGCTTGTGCCGCCCACCACTTGGGAAGCCGTGCCAGCCAGGGCGACGGTGCCGCTGCCCGAACCAGCTAGTGCGCCGCCGTTATTGGCGAAATTGCCGCCCACCGCCAGCGTCGAGCCGTCGTTGGATGTGAGGGTAGCCCCGCTGCCGAGCGTCACGGCGCGTGCCGCTTGGCTGCCGCTCACGGCGGGTTGGTTGGCCACGCCGCCGGGGATGGTCACGTCATCCGTACTGGTGGGCACCCGAGCGGGCAACCAGTTGGTGGCCGTGGCCCAGTTGGTGCTGGTCGCGCCGGTCCAGGTCAAAAATGGGGGCGGGGGGATGACGACCGCAATGTCGCGGACGTCGAAGGGCGTACTGAGGGATGCCGGCACGGTGTTGCCAAGCTTCGTAGCCACTCCAGTGGCTAATGCCAACGAATAAAAATTGCTGCTGGACACGCCGTTGGCGGCGGGTGGGGTAACCTCCGTCAGGTAGGCCTCGTCGGTGCCGGCATCGGCGTTGTGGTAAATGTCCACATTCACGGCCACGGGGTCGCCGAAGGCGTTGCCACCCAGCGCGACTTTTTTGGGGTCGGTCAGAGTGGCGTCGTTGGGCGTCGTCTGCACCGACAAAAAGCCATCGTTGGGGGTGTTGGGGTCTAGTAAGCCGGTGCCGGTACCGGGGGCGTCGAGGGCGTAGAGCGTGGTGCTAGTGCTGCCCAGAAAGGAGTTGGTGTAGGCCACCGCGCCGATTACCGGGACTAAGGCCGCGTTGGGCGCAGCGTAGGTCAGGGTGCCGTCTTGCAGGGCTATACTGCCGTCGTTGGGGTTGAGGAGAAAATTGGCCCGATTACCGCCCTCCACCCGGATGCGGTCCAGGACGGGGTTGAAATCAAACCCGATGCGCGTGACCCGCTCGCCCAGATCAAGCGAAATGACTGCTCCCACCGGCGTGACGGCCCCGGAGCTGGGGTCAAGCACGTAAAGGCGGGCGTTTTTGCCGGCAGTCCGGGTAGCGGCATCGTAGCCCAAGGCGTAGAGTTCGCCGGTGGCGGGGCGGTAGTCCATGCCCACCAACACTTGCCCGGCGTCTACCCCCGTAATGGGCGTGACTGCCCGAATGGGATTGCCGTACGGAACGGGAGCGCCGGTAGTAGGGCTGATGCTGATCAGGCCCTGCGCCCCGGCCGGGGCCCCGCCCGGGAGGAGTACATTGGGCGGGGCTACCTGGCTCGTCGTGCCCAAGCCGTAGATGGTAAGGGCTTGAGCGAAGGCCGGGGCCCCTAGCAGGCCCAGCCCGAGGCTTAGGGCCCCGGCGCGCCAAAGCCGACCGGTAACGTTACGCGACGGCAAACACAGTACGACTGCTTCCATGAAGAAAAAAATGAAGGTTGAAAACAAAAGTCGGCGGCCGGAGCGAACTCCTGCCTTGCCAGATTACCGGAACGTAGCAAAGGCCCCGAACCGGTTTGAGGTCGGCGATTCGCTGCATACGAAACTAAGCAAAATTTGGATGCTCCACAATATTTCTCCCGGGTAATTCATCTATAATAAATTCTGGTGTACATTTAAGTAACATGAGCAGCGGCATAGCCAACTGCCAAATTGGGATTTGAAATACGCCGGGCCACTGCTGGCCGACCATGATTGCGATGGTTTTAGCGTGAGTCAGCGGAGACTCAATGCAATTATCATTTTTTACGAAGCAGCATGAATCTGTTTGGCGGCGCTGGTCGGCCGGGGCCCTATCCCGTCGGCAAGCTCAAACAAAAAGGCCGTGCCGGTACCGGCACGGCCTTTTTGTTTGGCATCTGGGGCCCTAAGCGCTGGCCAGGTATTCTTCCCCGTTCAGCACCGGCTCCATATCGGCCGATTCTTGTTCCGTGAAGAGCCGGGAGCGAATCAGAAACCGCACGCCCAACGGGATTTCCAGCGAAAAGCTCGCCCCGCGCCCTTTCGTGACGTCCACGGTGAGCTGGGTGTGCTGCCAGTACTCGAACTGGCTGGTGCTCATAAAAAAGTCGCAGCCGTAAATCTGCCCCAGCCATACGTCGTTGCCCCCAATCCGGAACTCGCCCTTGGCGAAGCACATCGGCGAGGAGCCGTCGCAGCACCCGCCGCTCTGGTGGAACATCAGCGGCCCGTGCTCGTCGCGCAGCAAATCGATGGTGGCTTCGGCAGCGTGGGTAACGAGGACGCGGGGCGTGGGCATGGGGCGAATGATTGAGTAAGAAATATTTTACAGGGGCTAACAAGCGGTGCCATTAGCGCGATGCTTTCGCCGGGGCCTGGCGGCGGTAAGTGTAAACTGTGCCGGTGCGGTCGTCGCGCACAGCCACCAAATCGGCTGGGGCCGGGCTGCCGGAGCGGCTCAGCCATTCGTAGGCCAGCTGCCGATTGGCGTCCCATTGGTAATTGCGGTTGCCAATGCTTGCAATGCTTCCCTGACCGGCATTAGGCATCCGGTCCGAACCCAACAGCGTGGCAGCTTGCCCGGTGCGCCGTTACTCAGTTTTTTCGAGCGCCCAATCCGCATTGCATGCGCCGGGCACGGGCAGTACTTGGGCGTGCACACCATGGGTAATACCCGCCGCCCCAAGCATTAAAAAAAGCGCTCAACCACCGGTTCGTTACATCTCGCATTGCCCTGAAAAACTGGTTGAGTAATCAATGAATATACGGGGAAGGCCGAATCAAGTAGTTGACGGCAAACCAAATAAAGCAAAAATGGTCCGGCAACCCAGTAGTCGCCGGACCATTCACTCATTCACTCATTGCTAAAAGAAGCCCAGTTTCTGCTGGCTGTAGCTGATGAGCATGTTCTTGCTCTGCCGGTAGTGGTTGAGCATCATCTTGTGGTTCTCGCGGCCGAAACCGGAGGCTTTGTAGCCGCCGAAGGGGGCCCCGGCGGGGTAGTCGTGGTAGCAGTTCACCCACACGCGGCCGGCCTGGATGGCGCGGGGCATCCGGTACAGCTCGTGGGCGTCGCGGCTCCAGAGGCCGGCGCCGAGGCCGTAGAGGGTGTCGTTGGCGATAGCAATGGCTTCGTCGTTGTCTTTGAACGTCGTCACCGACAGCACCGGGCCGAAGATTTCCTCCTGGAAAATCCGCATCTTATTGTGGCCCCGGAAGATGGTGGGCTGAATGTAGTAGCCCTCGGCCAGGGCCCCGTCGGCTTGCTCGTAGGCCTCGCCGCCCACCAGCACCTCGGCTCCTTCAGCCTTACCGATTTCGAGGTAGCTCAGGATTTTCTCAAACTGGTCGTTGCTGGCCTGGGCCCCCATCATGGTGTCGGTATCCATCGGGTTGCCCAGCTTGATGGCCTTCACCCGCGCAATCACGCGGGCAATGAATGCGTCATAAATATCTTCGTGCACGAGCAGGCGCGAGGGGCACGTGCAGATTTCGCCTTGGTTGAGGGCAAACATCACCGCGCCTTCAATGCACTTGTCGAGAAAATCATCGTCGTGGTCCATCACCGATTTGGTGAAGATGTTGGGCGACTTCCCGCCCAGCTCCATCGTCACGGGCACGATGTTTTCGGCGGCGTATTGCAGGATGAGGCGGCCGGTGGTCGTCTCGCCCGTGAAGGCCACTTTGTTGACGCGCTTGTTGCTGGCCAGCGGCTTACCGGCTTCCAGGCCGAAGCCGTTCACCACGTTGAGCACGCCGGCGGGCACCACGTCCTGAATCAACTCCATGAGCACCATGATGCTGGCCGGGGTTTGCTCGGCGGGCTTTACCACCACGCAGTTGCCGGCAGCCAGGGCGGGCGCGATTTTCCAAGTGGCCATCAGCAGTGGGAAATTCCAGGGAATAATCTGGCCGACAACGCCCAGCGGCTCCTGGATCACCAGCGACAACGTGTTCTCGTTCAACTCGGTGGCCGAGCCCTCTTCGGCCCGGATTACGCCCGCAAAGTAGCGGAAGTGGTCGATGGCCAGCGGCAGGTCGGCTGCCATTGTTTCGCGGATGGCCTTACCATTTTCCACCGTTTCCACGGCCGCCAGGTACGGCAGATTGGCTTCCATAATGTCGGCAATTTTCAGCAGCACGGCGCTGCGGGTGGTTGCCGAGGCATGGCCCCAGGTTTTGAAGGCTTCGTGGGCAGCATCCAGCGCCAACTCAATGTCTTCTTTGGTGCTGCGGGCCACTTTACAAAAAACTTTGCCATCAATGGGCGACGGATTTTCAAAGTACTGGCCTTTTACCGGGGCCACCCACTTGCCGCCGATGAAGTTGTCGTAATGGGATTTGAACTTGGGACGGGCCACCACGGTGGTGGATTTTTCGAGCACTTCGGCCATATCGTTGGATGGGAATGGTTTGGATTGAAGAATGGGTCAAAGGTGCCCAGTAATTTAGAACAACCGTTTGCGTTATCGTCGCAAAAAGTGCTAATATTGTCGCATCTTGCACTTCCTGGGGCCCTATACCACTAACTGATTTCTCGTTCATTACCTCGTCCGTCCAATGAATTCTCGTATTCATTTGCCTGCCGCCGTCGCCCCACTGCCCTTGGTCCAGCTGCACAGCTTGGTCGAAAACCGCACCGTGTTCGCCTTAGAGGAGTTCGAGTTGAACATTTTCGAGACCCACCAAGTGGCCCACCGCGTACCCCTGCGCCTCGACGGCTTGGTCTTCACCACCATGCTGCGCGGCAAAAAGGTAATGTACTTACCCGGCCGCCCGGCCTTCGACTACCTGCCCGGCGAGTCGGTGGTGGTGGGCGAAGACGAGCGGATGGAAATCGACTTCCCCGACGCCTGCGCCTGCCGGCCCACGCAGTGCCTGGCGGTGGCCATCGCCCCCAGCACCGTCCGGCGCACCGTCGACATGCTCAACGAGCGCTACCCCCGCGCCGAGGCCCACGCCCCCTGGGCCCTGGCTGGCCCCGAGTACGCCCACCTCACCAACACCCCCGAACTGACCGGCACCCTGGAGCGCTTGGTGGCTGTGTCGCGCACCGACGACGCAGCCAAAGACGTGCTGGCTGGCTTCACCCTGCAAGAATTACTGGTGCGCCTAATGCAGACCCAGGCCCGTCAGCTCATCTTCCAGGACTATGCCCGGCACCTCACCACCCACCGCTTCGCGGGCGTAGTGCAGTACATCCGGCAACATTTGGCGGAAAACCTGTCGGTCGACAAGCTCAGTGCCCTGGCGTGCATGAGCAAGGCCACGTTTTTTCGGGTGTTCAAGCGCGAGTTTGGGCTCACACCGGTCGAGTACATCAACCGCGAGCGGCTCGACGAGGCCAAACGACTGTTGCGCCACCCGCTGGCGAGTGTGGCGGAGGCGTGCATGCGGGCAGGATTTAACAACCTCTCCTACTTCCAGACGCTGTTCAAAAAGCACGAAGGCGTGACGCCGGGAGCGTATAAGAAGAACATGACGGTGGTGGCCTGAGGCCACCTGATGGTCAGATTTAATTACCAGAAACTAAGCGATAAAGTAATTAGCAATCCTTACTGGCTGGCGCGTTGAAACGAGGCGGCGCTAATAATCACGCCAAGCGCACTGCACATACACTAATTCATATAATTTAGGTACGTGTCTGTACGTCACAGGTTATGCAGGTCGCTCCTTCTTCGTCCGCACCTCCTTGGCCGTGGTAGCGCAAGGGGCTATTTTGCTTCCCGCGCATTTACGCAACCTTCCCGACAGCCTGCGGTGGAAGGAAATCATTTTTGAAAATACTCCGGCGGGCAGCGTCCTCACCACCGACACGCTCCTGAGGCAGCGCTACCGCCGAGGGTATTTCAGCCGCGCCCTGGACCCAGCCCACCGCACCATTGCGTTCAAAAAGTGGCTTTTGATTCCTTGGTGCTTTTTACGCTACACCTACATCCAGCCCGATACCAACCACGCGGTACTGCGAGGTAAAATCAGCGACGACTCGGTGCTCATCGCGCTCAGACGCCAGCGCCGCCACTACCAACTTGCCGAGCGGCAGTTCCATTGGCTGTCCGAGGCCATCCAGTAAGGCAGTGTCTCAACAATCGGAGAATTTGCAAGCAATTATGGGGCAACGGCGGCACTTGGTGGCCCCGCGCGTTGCCCAAATTACGCCCCTGCGTACTCGATGCTCACAATTTCCACCTCTTCTTCCTCGGGGCCCAGCTTAAGCAACACTCGTTTTTTCAGCTTTGCGCCTTGCACGGCCCGCGCGATGGGCGCTACGAAACCCACCTTGCCGGCGGCTATATCGGCTTCGTCGACTCCCACAATCGTAAATCTTCGCTCGAACCCTACTTTGCCACCGCTCACGGTACGCAGCGTGACGGTGGCCCCAAACCGCACTTCTTTGAGCGGTTGAGTGCGCGGGTCGACCACTTTAGCGCTGCTGATGCGCCCGCCAAGCAGGGCCAGGCGGCCGTTGAGCAGCGAAAGCCGGTGGCTGCGGTCGCTGTCGTTGTCGTGGTTGGCTTCAGCAGCGGCGCGCTCGGTTTCGAGGGCCGTGTGCTCGGCGCGCAGCTGCTCCAAGCCCTGGGGCGTAACGTAATTGGGTGTACCCGGTGGCAGGGCCGCCCGCGGCGGCACAATGGGGGCCGGCTGCACGTCGTCCTCTTTTACAAAACCTCGGCTCATCCGCAGTTGAACGGCGCGGGCTGAGCGGGGTTGCCCGCAACCATTGGCCGGCGCGGCGGTTGTACGGCCTTGCCCGGTGCACAGCTGGGGCCCTGCTCTTCCAAATTTCGCTATGAATCTATCCCCAGCGGCCACCCCGCCGCTCGCTGAACCTGCTGTTGTTTCCCGCCTTGGCACCGCCCTGGTGTGGCTCATGGCCATCACCTGCGGACTGGTGGTGGCCAACATCTACTATAACCAGCCGCTGCTAGCCGCTATCGGCCGTACGTTCCACATCTCCGACAGCCAGGCCAGCTTGGTGGCCACGGCCACGCAGGTAGGCTACACACTGGGAATGTTGCTGGTAGTGCCGCTGGGCGATATGCTGGAGCGCAAGCGTCTGATGCTCATTATGCTGTTTGGCGCGGCCGGCTGCCTGGGCTTGGCGGCCACTGCGCCCAGCTTCGCGGTGCTGGCCGGGGCCAGCGTGCTGATTGGCATTTGCTCGGCAGTGCCACAGCTGCTGCTGCCCATGGCTGCCCACCTGGCCCCGGACGCTGACCGGGGCCGCATCGTGGGCCGTGTGATGAGCGGCTTGCTCATCGGTATTTTGCTCTCACGCACGGCCAGCGGCTACGTGGGGGCCCACTACGGTTGGCGCACGGTGTTTGTGGGCGCGGCCGGGCTGATGGTACTGCTCATCGGTCTGCTGGCCTGGCGCTTGCCCACCAACCGGCCCCACTTCACCGGCACTTATGCCTCGCTCATGCGCTCGTTGCTGACGCTGGTGCGCGAACAGCCGGCCCTGCGCCGCTCGGCGCTGGTGGGGGCCGCCATTTTCGCCGCCTTCAGCGTGTTCTGGACGTCGCTGGTATTTTTTCTGGAGGGACCGGCCTACCACTACGGCAGCGACGTGGCCGGTTTTTTTGGGTTGGTGGGGGCCTTTGGAGCCTTAGCCGCGCCGCTGGCCGGCAAAACCGCCGACACCCGCGGCCCGCGCTACGCCATCACGGCCGGCATTGTACTGGCGCTGGGGGCCTACGCGGTGCTGGGGCTGAGCGGCGGCTACCTGGCCGGCCTCGTGGTGGGCGTACTGCTGCTTGATGTGGGCGTGCAAGCGGCCCACATCTCCAACCAAACCCTCGTGTTTTCGCTGGTGCCCGAGGCCCGCAGCCGGCTCAACACGGTGTATATGACCGGCTACTTCACGGGCGGCTCGCTGGGTTCCATTGCCGGCGGCATAGCCTGGACACACTTCGGCTGGCCCGGCGTATGCCTGGTCGGCGGGGCCTTCGTTGCGCTCGGACTGGCGCTGCACCGCTACTACGCCCGGCCCTAGCCTACCAAAAACCTACTGCCCGAGGGCTGGGGCCGCGGGTGGCCGCTTGTTTTGGATGGGCTGGAAGGGTTGGGCGCGCGGTTGCTTCTCGCTCAAATACTGCCAGTAACGCAAGGGCATGTGGCGGCGGTGCAGCTTCAGATTTTTGCGTTCTGGGATGTTTACGTGGTCGAAATACGCTTGCCACAGCACCTGAAACAACGGCTCTCGCTCGTCGAGTACCGCGGCGGCTACCCCCCCGGAAACGCGCGCCGGGGCCGCGTTTTCGAACTGCACCACGTCGGTGCGCGTCAAGTCGTAGTACAGCCCGTATCCGCGCCGCCGGTCGTAAATCAGCCAGCGCTGGTCGGCGTAGCGCTTGGTGAAATGCGGGGCGATGAGCGGCAGTACGTCGAAATCCGGCTCGACGGTGGCATGGAACAGCCCGTCGTGGGTTTTCTCGAACCGCACAAAGGCCTCCATGCGGTGCTTTTCGCGGAACATCTGCTGGGCTAGGCGCTGCACCCGTCGCACAGTGGCGTCGGCGTAGTTTTCGGCGATGTCGCGGCCGGCGCGCAGGGCCAGGTCCACGTAGCGAAAAATCAGCAGCTCGCGCTCTGGGTCTTCGCTTAAAAAAACGTGGTACAGGCGGGTGCGGGCCTCGGCATCCATCGTGCGCAGCAAACCGTCCCACACGCGGGCGGCAAGGGCCTCGTCGGTGGCCCGGTGCGCCGGCTGAGCAAACAGGCCGGTTTGGGCCGTCGCCGCGGGTTGGATGCTGTTGGGCGCGGCGCGCCAGTCATAAACGGTGAACAGCACCGTCAGCAGTCCTTCAAACGTGCCATCGTAGGTGTAGTCGCGCGGCGCGGCGCTGAAGACGGGGGCCCCGGCGGGCCGCGCCGCAGCGGGCCCCACGGCCGCAGCCGGCCGGCGTTGAGGCGTGAGCTTTTTCATAACGACGGTTCTTGCAAAAACTCTATCAGCAGCTCGTTGACTTTGGCCGTCGCTTCGTGCTGCACCCAGTGGGTTACCGGCAAGTAGGTAAGCCGGCCATCGTCGCAAAAAGCCAAGCTTTCTTGGGCTAAGTTGGCGTTTAAAAAGGCATCATCCCGGCCCCAAATGATGCACAAAGGCACCCTGACCCGCCCGGTTGCGCCCAGGCGACGGGCAAACCGGGCGGCGGCCCGATACCAGTTCACCATGCTGCTCATGGCCCCGGGCCGCGCCCACGCGGCTTGGTAGAGCACCAAATCGGCGGCGCTGAACGTGCCGGGTCGGCTGGAGCGGCGCAACGCTCGGCGCACGGCCCACCACCGGCGCAGCCGCAGCAGCGCCTCGGGCACCCACGGCATTTAAAAAAAGAATACATACCAGCTCTTGAGTACTTGCCGGGGCTGGCGGGTGAGGGCCCTGGCCAAGGCCTGCGGATGGGACACGTTTAGCACAGCGGCGCGGCCAATGCGGGCGGGGTGGTGAGCGGCCAAGTGCCAGACTACCGCTGCGCCCCAATCGTGGCCCACCACCGCGGCGGTAGCATGACCGGCGGCGTCTATTAGTCCTAGCACATCGGCGGCCAACTGATCGATGGCGTAGTCGCGCACACGGCGCGGCTTGTCGCTGAGGTTGTAGCCGCGCTGGTCGGGGGCCCACACGCGGAAGCCAGCCGCCGCCAGGGCCCCCAGCTGGTGCCGCCACCCGTACCAAAACTCGGGGAAGCCGTGCAGCAAAACCACGAGTGAGCCGTCGGCGGGGCCGCATTGCGCTACGTGCAGGTGAATGCCGTTGGTGAGCATGCGGTGGTGTTCGATGCGGTGGACCATGCAGGCTGTACCGCGAGCGGTAGGCCGGGGTTGCCCGTAGCGCGGATTTGCAGTCTTGGTCGCAGCCTAAGCCGCTTGCTGCGCGTCTTGCTCCGAGCGGGCTTCGGCCCGGGCCCGGGCATCGTCGTGCATCTGGCGCACCAGGGGCATCAGCTCGCTGATGCGGCAGCAGCACGAGAGGCGCGGGGCTTTGTTGGACGCCAATCCGGCGGCACAAACTACATTTTGGCGGTGTGAAATCTTCATAACCAAGGCATTAAAAGATAAAACCTAGAACCACTTAACTGGCTTGGGCAAACAAGTCGAGCTGCTGCGTGACAAGGGCCGAACGCACCGAGCCGGCCCCGAATAAAATCTGGCGGCGCACCTGCTGCTCGGTCAGTTCGCCGAGCGCGGGCTGGTGCTCGCCGCGGCAGGTGAGGAAAAACTTGGCTCGCTTGAGCACCACGCCGAAGCTGTGCAGCAGCTCCATGGTGAGCGGGGCGAAGCGCCGGGCGGCCACAATGCGCTTGGCCGAGCGGGCCCCCACGCCGGGAATCCGCAGAATCATTTCGAAATCGGCCGTGTTCACGTCCACCGGAAACACGTGGCGGTTGCGCAGGGCCCAGGCCAGCTTGGGGTCAATTTCGAGGTCGAGGTACGGGTGCGCGGGGTCGAGGATTTCGTCGGCATGGAAGCCGTAAAAGCGCATCAGCCAATCGGTTTGGTACAGGCGGTGCTCGCGGATGACGGGCGGCTGCGTCACCTGCGGCAGGCGGGCGTCATCGCTCACCGGCACGTAGCCCGAGTAGTACACGCGCTTCAGCCCATAGCCTTGATAAAGCGAGTCGGAAAGCTTGATAATTTGCAAATCCGTCTCGCCACTGGCCCCCACGATGAGCTGGGTGCTCTGGCCGGCCGTGGCAAAGGCGGGTACTTTTTTGAACAGCGCCTTCTCCTCTTTATTCTGAATGATGCCGTCCCGAATCTGGGCCATCGGCGTCAGGATTTCGGCGTAATTTTTCTCCGGTGCCAGCGTTGTCAGGGCGAGCTCCGAAGGCAGCTCGATGTTCACGCTTAGGCGGTCAGCGTACAAGCCGGCTTCCTGAATGAGT
>JANPOR010000328.1:0-2745 GCA_031428075.1 Hymenobacter sp.
CCTGTTCGTGGTTCACCTGCTCGTGTGTTGGCCGGTCGTCGGCCCTGTTGGCTTGCTGTTGGTCCTGAATTTACTTTTTTGTGTCGGGGTCGTGTGCGGTTTTGGGCTCGTCGAGCAGCAGCACGCCCGGCCGCGCCACCAGCGCCCGCGCAATGGCCGCCCGCTGCGCCATACCGCCCGACAACTGCCGGGGCCACGCTTCGGCAAAGTCCGTTAGACCCACGCGGGCCAGCGCCGCCGCGCCGCGCTCCGTGCGTTCGGCCTTGGACAGATCGGCAATGCCGAATTCGACGTTCTGGCGCACCGTGAGCCAGGGCAGGAGCCGCGGCTCCTGAAAAATGACGCCTACGCTCGGGTGCGGCCCAGCCACGGGGGCCCCGTCGATGAGTACGCGGCCGGTGCTGGGTGCTTCCAGCCCCGCCGCGATGCGCAGCAGCGTGCTTTTGCCGCAGCCGCTGGCCCCCACCAACGCCACAATCTCGCCCGGAGCCACCTGCAGGCTCACGTCGTGCAAGGCCACTACTTGGGGCCCGAACTGCTTGCCGAGGTGTTCAATGCGTAGCACGGGTTGGGTGAGTCATTTAGTAAAGAGATGAAGTAGCGCGGACTTGGTAGCCCGCACGTCTTGCTTCGTCCTGCCGATAACCGTTCAACGAGCGCGGCCTATCAAGTTTGCGTTACTTCACGGCCGGCTGCCGTGCGTGTCCTGCCAGCGCAGCAAGTGGCGGCTGAGCCGGGCGAGGGCCGCGTCGGTGGTGCGGCCGAGGATAGCGAACAGCAGGATGCTGGCCAGGATGGTCTGGGGCCGGCCGGTCATCTGACCGTCCACCAGCAGGAAGCCCAGGCCCTTGTTGGCCCCCATGATTTCGGCCGCCACCACGAACATCCAGCCCAGGCCCAGGCCGTTGCGCAGGCCCACCAGGTAGGCCGGCAGCGTGGCCGGCAGGAACACGCGCCGCACCAGCGCCAGCCCCGAGAGGCGGTACATTCGGCCCACTTCCACCAGCTTGCGGTCCACGCCCTGCACGCCGCTCATCAGCCCCAGATACACCGGGAAAAACACGCCCACGGCAATCAGCACCACCTTGGAGGTTTCGTAGATGCCCATCCACAGGATGAAGAGCGGCACCCAGGCCAGCGACGGGATGTTGCGCACGCCTTGCAGCAGCGGGTCGAGGAGCCGGCGGGCCAGCGGTGCGTAGCCGGTGAGGGCCCCCAGCGCCGTGGCCGCCGCGCTGCCCAGCGCGAAGCCGACCCCCACGCGCGCCAGCGTCAGGCCCAGATGGGGCCACAGTTCGCCGCTGCGGGCCAGCTCGGCGATGGTGCCCAGCACCTTGGTGGGTGCGGGCAGCAGGTTGGGCGGCAGGGCCCCGGTGCGGGCCAGGGTTTCCCACAGCGCCAGCAGCGCCAAGGGCAGCACCGCGCCCAGCGGCCATTGCCAGCGCCGCGGCGGGCGCGGTGCGGCGGGCGCAGCCTGGGACTTGGTTCTGGCCGGGGCCGGCCGTGGGGCCAAGATGAGGGTGGTGTCCGACATGGTAGGGCTGATTAACGGAAGGCGGCGCGGCTACTGGGCCGGGGCCGCCGCCACGGGCTGGGCGCTGATTTTATCGACGAACCGCGGGTCGACCAAGGCCCTTAGAGTTTGGGCCACGTCCACGCCGGCGTCGATGGTGCCGGTTTTCTTCAGCACCTGGCCGGCGGCGGCGATGGTGGCCAGCTGTGGGGCCCCGAAGTGATTGACCGAGAAATCGGTGCGTTCCAGTTGCCGAGCGGCCACGGCCGGGCTCAGCTTGGCCTCGGTGGCCAGGGTTTGCTGCAGCTCGGCGGGGTGTTTGAGGGCCCACTGCCGGGCCTGCTCGTAGGCGTTCAGCACGGCATCGACCAGGGCGGGGTGCGCAGTGGCGAAGGCTTCGCGCACGTTCAGCACGCCGTAGCTGTTGAAGTCGGGGTTGCGGTAGAAGAGCCGGGCGCCCGACTCCAGCTCAGCCTTGGCCATGTGGGGGTCGAGGCCCGCCCAGGCGTCGACGTCGCCCTTGTCGAGGGCGGCGCGGCCGTCGGGGTGTTGCAGGGGAATCAGCTCGATGTCCTTCTCGCTCAGGCCGGCTTGGTCGAGGGCGCGCAGCAGGAAGATGTAGGGATCGGTGCCCTTGGTGGCGGCCACGCGCTTGCCCTTCAGGTCCGCCACCGATTTGATTGCGGAGTTTTTGCCCGTCACCAGCGCCGTCCATTCCGGCTTCGAGAAAATATAGATGGCCTTCAGCGGGTTGCCATTGGCCCGCCCGATGAGCGCCGCCGCCCCGGCCGTCGAGCCAAAGTCGATGCTGCTGCCGTTGAGGAACTCCAGCGCCTTGTTGCTGCCCTGGCTCAGCACCCACTCAACCTTGATGTTTTGCTGGGCCAGGTCCTTCTCCAGCCAGCCCTGCTGCTTGAGCACGAGGCTGAGTGGATTGTAGTAGGCGTAGTCGAGTCGTACCACTTCAGGGGGCGCGGTGGCTGCCTTTTTGCCGCCTGTTCCACTGCAGCTGGCTAGCAGCAGCAAGACCAATAAGAAGACTCCCTGCCGAGCAAAGGCAAGCGCGGACGACGGACGAAAAGCAGTTTGCAGTTTCATAGGAATAGCCCAAGAGGCACCGACCTGGCTCGCTGTTGAGCCGGGTGTAATGCCGCAAAAAGAGGATGGTTAATGTACGAACGTAGGCGCGTAGAACAACTCCAGAAAGTGCGTGATGGCCGCCGTTTCCAGCA
>JANPOR010000329.1:0-1706 GCA_031428075.1 Hymenobacter sp.
CGCTGGTGGCGCGGCCGGGCGTGCTGCTGCTCGACGAGCCCTTCAGCGCTCTCGACCCGTTCACGAAGATGGACTTGCAGGACCACCTGCTTGCTATCTGGGCCGACGACCGGCCTACTCTCGTGCTGGTGACCCACGATCTGGAAGAAGCCCTCGTGCTGGCCGACCGCGTGGTGGTGCTACACAGCCGCCCCGGCCGCGTCCACCGCACCTTCGCCGTGGACCTGCCCCGCCCCCGCCGCCGCACCGCGCCCGACTTCCAAGCCCAGAAGCTGCTGCTGCTGGAGGCGCTGGGCGTGGCGGCGTAGCAGCAGCCCGTTGGCTGTCAGCTTACGGGGGAAGAGGCAGAGCCCCGGCAGAACGACCCCACTACCTAGACCGCCCCGCCGAGGCTCTCAAACGGCTTCATCGTCCTTCACTACCAACGGTCCGCCCCCCTAGGACCCGGCCGTTGGCCTTGCCCGAAAGGATGGCCCGGCCGGCACCTTGGCCGCCCGGCTGGGGCGCTCGCGACGTGGGCGCAGCCGCTACTGGACGCACTGGAACGCGGGCGCGAACACGGTTTGGGCAAATGCTTCGAGCGTGGTGGGCGTGGTGCTGGCCGCCGTGCGCACGTTGCGCACCACTTTTTTCTCCTCGTTCATTACGCGAATCATCTCGTTGAGGAGGCCGGCCATGCTGGCGCTCATACCGGCTCTCAGCGCACCCTGTTCGGCTCGCTCGTAGCTGAGCTGCACATAGGGCAGCTCTGGCCGGCCGATGGCCTGGCCGATGATAGCCGCGGCCTCCTGCATCGAGTAGTCGCGTGGGCCCAGCAGGTAATGCACCGCGTGGGGCTCCGGCGCGCTGCCGCCGAGCAGCCCGGCGGCTTTGGCGGCAACGTCCTTCGTGGCGACCATTGCGAGGGGCAGGTCGGGGCGCATGGCCGAGGCCACGCCGCCCAGGCGCTTAATCAGGCTTACGTTAGCCAGCAGGTTATCCATGAAGTAGGCCGGGCGCAGGTGGGCCACCGCCAGGCCGTCGATGGCGTTGAGGCGACCTTCCTGCCGGAGGAAGAGGGGGCCGTTGCCCACGGGCTGGTCGGCCCTGGCGCTGCTCAGGTTCACCGCCCGCCGCAGGCTCGCCGCCTGCACCGCCTCAGCGAGGGCGTCAGCGCCCTGCTGCATATCGGCCAGCACGTCGGGGGCGGTGCCGTTGGGCGGAATCATCTGGAACGCGGCGTCGGCCATGCGCAGGACCTGGGTGAGGAAAGCCACGTCGTGCAGGTTGCCGGGGGCAGCGGCGGCCCCCACCTGCCGCAGGGCGTCGAGGCGCGGGCTGGGGCGGGCCACTGCCGTGACGTGGTGGCCCTGGGCGAGCAGGGCGTGAACGAGCTGGGCCCCAATGTGGCCCGTGGCCCCGGTAACGACAAAATGCTGCTGCGCCATAAGATCAGGTTCGGGCAGTGGTGGCGCAAAGGTGTGCCCTTACCTGCTCTTCCGCAAATGCCTGCTAAAAGCAGTATTCCTCCTGCCATTGCTACCTAAATCCAGGTACCCCCCACAGCCGCGTAGCGGCGGCATCGGACTAGGTACGATACCGCCGCTACGCGGCTCCCCTACTCGAACACCAGGCGCAGCGGCACCTGGCCGGGAAAACGCAGCAAGTACACGCCGGGCGTGAGGGCCCCGCGCATCACGCGCAGGTCGGCCGTGCGCAGGTCGAGG
>JANPOR010000330.1:0-5321 GCA_031428075.1 Hymenobacter sp.
GCTTTGGCCGTCTTCACGGCGGCCCCGGCCGTTTTTTTTCTGCATGAATACCCTGCCCGCCTTCTACTCCCTCACCCCCGCCGACCTCACGCCCGCGCAGTGGCAGCCGTTTTTGGGCGGCGCGGTAGCCCCGCGCCCGGTGGCTTTCGCCAGCACGATTGACGCCGCCGGGCGCGTCAACCTGAGTCCGTTCAGCTTCTTCAACGTGTTCAGCTACACGCCGCCCATCCTCGTGTTTTCGCCCGTCAACCGGATGCGCGACAACTCCCAAAAGCATACCCTGCTCAACGTACGCGCCGTGCCCGAGGTCGTGGTCAACATTTGCGATTACGCCTTGGTGCAACAGATGTCGCTGGCCAGCACCGAGTACGCCACGGGCGTGAACGAGTTCGTGAAAGCCGGCCTTACCGAGCTGCCCAGCGAGCGGGTGCGCCCGCCCCGCGTGGCCGAGGCCCCTGCGGCGTTCGAGTGCGTGGTGGAGCAAATTATTGCGCTGGGCCAGAACCACGGGGCCGGCAACTTGGTGGTGTGCCGCGTAGTGCGGGCCCATTTCCGACAAGACATTCTGCTGCCCGGCGCCGTCGGCATCGACCCGTTCAAGCTCGACGCCGTAGCCCGATTGGGCGGCGACTGGTACTGCCGCGCCGGCGGGACCAGCCTTTTCGAGGTGCCCAAGCCCGACCGCCGCCTGGGCATCGGCATCGACCAACTGCCCGAACGCATCCGCACCAGTGCCATCCTCACCGGCAACGACCTCGGCCAGCTTGCCAACATCGAGCCTGGGGCCCTGCCCACGCCCGAGCAGGTAGCAGATTTTAAGTCCGAGCCGGCGTTGGCCTACCTGCTGAACAAATACCACAACGATGCGCCAGCACTTCAGACGCAGCTCACGCTACTAGGGCAGCGGCTGTTGGCCGAAGGCCGATTGCTTGACGCGTGGAAAACGCTACTCGTGGCATAGCAGTACGACGCTCGTCGTTGGGGCTTCTAGTATTATGCGCTTGCAGCGGTTTCAAAGACTGTGTAACGTGGCGCGAAACCATAAACTCTTATTCAACCAGGCGCTGCTGCGCAGGACCTGCGCCGGCCATCTCAACCCCTGCCCATGCCGCACCGCCATTTCCTCATCCACAAACCTTACGGCTACCTCAGCCAATTTGCCGGGGAGGCCAACAAGAAGAAACTGGGCGAGTTCCACGATTTTCCGGCGGGCATCATGGCCATCGGTCGCCTCGACGAGGATAGCGAAGGGCTGCTGCTGCTCACCACGGACGGCAAAATGAGCGAAACCGTCCGCAGCCACCGAACGGAAAAGGAATACTACGCCCAAGTCGACGGGCTGATAGACGCCGAGGCCCTGACCCAACTGCGGGCGGGTGTCGAAATCGGCATCCACGGCGTGAGGTACCGCACCGGTCCCTGCGCGGCGTTTCGACTGGACCCAGCCCCGGCATTTGCGCCCCGCGCCCGCAAAATTCGCGACGACCGGCACGGCCCCACTAGCTGGGTTTCCATCATCCTCACCGAAGGCAAATACCGGCAGGTGCGGAAAATGACGGCGGCCGTAGGATTTCCGACGCTGCGGCTGGTGCGGGTGCGGGTAGGTGCGGTTCTGTTGGGCAATTTGACGCCAGGGGCCGTCGTGGAAGTAGCTGCCTTTGCCCTTGATGACGTGACAACGCGCAACGCTGCAACGCTGAGCTGACTAGCCGGCGAAAGCCCGTATTACTTTCCTTTAAAGTAGCTTCTCAAAACAAACAGGGTTGCGCAGTCGTTGATTTACGCGGCATGCATAACATATTTTAGGTTGCGCCGTATCTTTGTACTATTGAATCACTCCTTACATGTGTGTTATGAAAAAGACCACCGCTTTCTCTTCACTGCTGCTACTCGGCGGTCTTGGCCTGTTGGCCGCTCGCCTGCGCACCCTCAACCTGCACTTTAGCCTCGAAGGCGAGGACGCGGCACACTACTGCTAAGGTCAGCCTTTTCATGCGGCAGCCCGTAATGAGAACAGCCCTGCCGGCGGCGGGGCTTTTTTGTGGGCCATTCGCGGCGCGGTGCCGACCTTTGCCGCTGGTTTTTTTCATTCCCACACTACTCTTTTACATGACGCTTGACACCAACCAGCAGCAGGTGAGCTACATCATCGGCCGCGACCTGGCCCGCAACTTCGCCCAGCAGGGATTGGAGTTGGACATCGACATCCTTGCGGCGGCCCTCAAGGAAGGCATGCAGGACCAACCCAGCCGCCTCACCCAGGAGCAGATGCAGGCCGCCATGCAACAGCTTCAGGAGCAGGTCGGCGGGGCCCCCGACGACGACAATGACAACGACAACGACCTAAACCCCAATGCCATGAACAATAACAAAGCCGAAGGCGACGCCTTCCTCGCCGCCAACGCCGACAAGCCCGGCGTGACCACCTTGCCCAGCGGTCTTCAGTACGAAGTCATCACCGCAGGCACCGGCCAGAAGCCTACCCTGCGCTCGTCGGTGACGACGCACTACCACGGCACACTGCCCAACGGCACCGTGTTCGACAGCAGCTACCAGCGCGGCCAGCCGGCCACCTTCCCCGTGAACGGCGTGATTGCCGGCTGGACGGAAGCCCTGCAGCTGATGCCCGAAGGCTCGAAGTGGCGCCTTTACATCCCGTCGGATCTGGCCTACGGCAAGCGCGGGGCCGGCCGCGACATCGGGCCCGACGCGGCCCTCGTGTTCGACGTGGAATTACTGAAAGTGAATAACTGAGGGGCCACCATCGACGCTTCCACCCCCGAAGCCGCTGTGGAACCTTCCGCAGCGGCTTTTGCGGCCCCGCCCACCCCGGTTGAGGCCCCCCCCACTTTGCGCAGCGCCGACGGCCGCCTGACGCTAACGGCCACGGCCCTGATCGTGCGGGGCCAGTCATTTTCCCTGCGCGAGTTGGAGCGGGCCGAGCTGACGCGGGTGCGCTGGCTGTTGTGGTACCTGCTGGGCGGACTGGGGCTGGCCGGGGTGATGATTGCCTTCCTGCAAAACTGGCTGCACACGCTCCCCGCCATGACGGGCATGGCCCTAGCGGCACTACTACTAGCTTATGGGCAGCGCGGCACCAATCGCCTACGCTTGCACCGCCTGGGCCGTGAAGCTGCCCACTTCGCCCTGCCCGGCGAAACAGGACCCTGGCAGCGGCTCACGGCCGAGTTGAACCGCCGCATCGGCCGGACCCACGACCAAGCCGCCGCCGAAGCGGCAGCTCTGCTGGCCGCCGCGGCCGCTACGCCGCCCGGCATGAAATCCACCGACGCTACCTTGCCGCCTGAAGCCCTGGCCTGATGCCGCTTTTGGGCGCGCCCGTCGTGAGCACGCTGGCGAACCCGCGGGTGGCTTTCATTCGTGTAGTTACCGATTCCTCTCACTCCTTCAATGGATTCCAAACACTCGCACACCGCCGTTTCCGGGGCGGGGTTGCTCATTGCGCTGGGCATCATCTACGGCGACATCGGCACCTCGCCACTGTACGTGATGGCGTCCATCATCAAAAACGGCCGGGTACCGGATATGATTGACTCGCAATTGGTGCTCGGCAGCATCTCGTGCATAATCTGGACGCTGACGCTGCAAACCACCGTTAAGTACGTGCTGCTGACCCTCAACGCGGACAATAACGGCGAGGGCGGCATCTTCTCGCTCTACGCGCTGGTGCGGCGGCGCGGGGCCTGGCTCTCGGCCGTGGCCATTATTGGCGGCTCGGCCCTGCTGGCCGATGGGGTGATTACGCCGCCCATTTCGGTTTCGTCGGCCATCGAGGGCTTGAAGCAGGTGTACCCCGGCCTGACGCAAAACCTAGTGGTGTACATCGTCATCGGCATTATCGCGGGACTGTTTCTGCTACAAAGCTTTGGTACGCAGATTATAGGCAAGGCATTTGGGCCCGTTATGTTGTTGTGGTTCACCATGCTGGGCGTGCTGGGTGCCAGTTGGATCATTCAGAACCCCGCCATTCTGAAGGCCATCAACCCATACTATGCCTACGGTTTACTGGTGCAGTATCCGGGGGGCTTCTGGCTGCTGGGGTCGGTGTTTTTGTGTACCACGGGGGCTGAAGCTTTGTATTCGGATTTGGGCCATTGCGGCAAGAGCAACATCCGAATCAGCTGGACTTTTGTAAAAACCGCCTTGTTGCTCAATTACTTGGGACAGGGTGCATGGCTTTTGGCCCGTCAAGGCCAGCAGCTGGACGGCAAAAACCCTTTCTTCGCCCTGATGCCCGAGTGGTTTTTGCTCATCGGCATCGGCATCGCCACCATCGCGGCCATCATCGCCTCGCAAGCCCTCATCACGGGCTCGTTCACGCTGGTAGCCGAGGCCATCCGCTTGAACATGTGGCCCAAGGTGAAGCTCAACTACCCTACCGACGTGAAAGGCCAGCTTTTCGTGCCCAGTATGAACCGGCTGCTGCTGTTGGGATGCATCGGCGTGGTGCTGTACTTCCGCGAATCGGCCAATATGGACGCGGCCTACGGCCTGGCCATCACGCTCACCATGCTGATGACGACCGTTCTGCTCACCATCTGGCTGCGTTCTAAGAAAGTGGCCCTGCCGCTGGTCATCGGCTTCGCCACGCTCTACGGCATCATTGAGGGAGCGTTTCTGGTTGCCAACATGCGCAAGTTTCCCCACGGCGGCTGGGTATCGCTGGCCATCGGTACCGCGCTCATGTCCGTGATGTACGTGTGGCTCAAGGCCTACTACATCAAGCGCCGCCTCACCGACTTCGTGCAGCTCGCGCCCTACGTGGAGGGCCTCAAGCGCCTGAGCGACGACGAAACCATCCCAAAATACTCCACGCACCTGGTGTTTTTGACGTCGGCCGAGCGCAACACCGAGATTGAGCAGAAAATCATCTACTCCATTTTCCAAAAACGTCCCAAGCGGGCCGATATCTACTGGTTCATCCACGTCGAAACCACCGACGAGCCCTACACCATGGAGTACAAGGTGACCGAAGTGGCCCCCGACGACGTGTTCCGCATTAACTTCCGCCTCGGCTTCCGGGTGCAGCAGCGCATCAACCTCTACTTCCGCAAAGTCATCGAGGACTTGGTGCGCAACAAGGAAGTGGACATCACCTCGCGCTACGAGTCGCTGAGTCAGCGCCACATCACCGGTGACTTCCGCTTCGTGGTGCTAGAAAAATTCCTGAGCGTGGAGAACGACTTCCCTACCCAGGAGAAGCTCGTGATGCAGGCTTACTTCTACATCAAGCAGTTCATCGCCTCCGAAGACCAATACTTCGGCCTCGACACCTCGTCAGTAAAAGTAGAGAAGGTGCC
>JANPOR010000331.1:0-1720 GCA_031428075.1 Hymenobacter sp.
CAAGGGCCCGCGCGAGGACGGCAAGTACACCGAAAACCCCGCGCGGGCCACCGGCAACGACGTGTTCTCGGAGGCTCCGAAAATTGATGACTGGTTTGAAACCACCAAGCTGAACTACGGCGTGGACTACCAGCACGGCCACGCCACGCACTTCGAGCCCGTGCCCGACACGTGGAAGAAGATGCGCGACATCCTAGTGTATTGGGCCGGAAAAAATGTGGACGGTTTCCGCTGCGACATGGCCGAGATGGTGCCCGTTGAGTTTTGGGCTTACGTCATCCCTGAGGTGAAAAAGGTGAAGCCCGGCATCGTGTTCATCGGCGAAGCCTACAACTCCAAAGAGTACAGCCGCTACCTCACCCAGGGCCATTTCGACTTTCTTTACGACAAGGTGGGCCTGTACGATGGCCTGCGCCGGCTGATGCGCAGCGAGGGCTCGACCGAAGATATCACCCGCGTGTGGAAGGATGAAAGCCGCGGCTTTTCGTCGCACATGCTGCGTTTTCTGGAAAACCACGACGAGCAGCGCATAGCCAGTAAAGAGTTTGCCACCGACCCCTTTCGCGCTGTTCCAGCCATGGCCGTGACGGCTACCCTGGGCTCAGGGCCCGTGATGCTGAACATGGGCCAGGAAGAAGGCGAACCGGCCCACGGCGTGGCAGGCTTCAACACCGGCGACGGCCGCACCACTATTTTTGATTACTGGGGCGTGCCCGAACATCAGAAGTGGCTGAACCAAGGCAAGTTCGACGGCGCCAAACTCAGCCCTGAGCAACGCAAGCTGCGCGATTACTACCGCCGCCTGCTCAATATGGCCGGCAGCAGCGAGGCCATTCGCCGTGGCCGCTTCTACGAGCTCCAGGACGCCAATAACCTTGGCAAACAGTACGATCAGTACCACCTTTACGCCTACCTGCGTTATACTGATAAGCAGCAGGTATTAGTGGTGGTCAATTTCAGCCCCGACAAGGCTTACCAGCCCAACCTTATTATCTCGTCCGAAGCTTTCCAGGCCATGGGCATTCCTAACAGCGCCACTGCCGTGTACACCTACACCGACCTGCTCAACGGCGGCGAGCCTCTAACGGCCCTCAACGAGAGCTTGGAGCCTCTCTCCGCTCATGTGTACGAGTTGAAGCGGCGCTAGCTTTTGGTGCTTGGTAACGCGGCTTTTTCAGATGGCCGCCACTTACTGGGCACTATGCGTCAACATCTCTGCTACTTCGCGACCGGTAGCCAGGGCGGCGTTCAGCGACGGGTAGGCTACCCAGTCGCCGCAGCGGTATAGGCCGTCGGCCAGCTTAAGAGATGGCTGCACCGGACCGCCGGCTAGGTAAGCCGGCAGGGCGTAGGCGATGCGGTAGGAACGCAGGTGGCGCCACTGCCGGGCATTGGGCCCAAACCAAGCAATTAGCTCTTCGTGCAAGCGCACGGTCAGGGCCGCTTCCGACAAGCCAGTATCGCCGTGCGTGCTCACCGAAATGAGTGCTTTTCCTGCTGGGGTATAAGCGGGGGCCACATCGGCCGGAAAGCTTACGTTGTGAGCCAGCGCGTTGGGTGCGGCGTTGAGGCGCAGCAAGCCATCGCGGCGCCCAGGCGAAGGGCCTTCGGCCACGAAATACGTGTTGGTGGTGAGGCGGCCAACGGGACTGGGGGGCCCAGCGGCGGGTAGCAGGTGGGCCAAGCCGGGTCCATCGAGGGCCAGCACCACGGCCGCGGC
>JANPOR010000332.1:0-6964 GCA_031428075.1 Hymenobacter sp.
TGGCAAGACGGAAGTAGCCATTCGGGCGGCGTTTAAGGCCGTAGCCGACGGCAAGCAGGCGGCGGTGCTGGTGCCGACAACCATCTTGGCTATGCAGCATTACAAGACATTCAGAGACCGGCTGGCCACGCTACCGGTGACCGTGGAGTACGTGAACCGTTTCAAAAGCACGAAGCAAATTAAGGAGACGCTGCAACGCGTGGCCGAGGGTAAAACCGATATTTTAATTGGCACGCACCGGCTCACCAACAAAGACATTATATTCAAAGACCTGGGCTTGTTAATTATCGACGAAGAGCAGAAATTCGGCGTCAAGACTAAGGATAAGCTCAAGGAGTTGAAGGTAAACGTGGACACGCTCACACTATCGGCTACGCCGATCCCGCGCACGCTGCACTTCTCGTTGATGGGGGCCCGGGACTTGTCGGTTATTGCCACGCCGCCGCCCAACCGCCAGCCGGTGCAAACCGAGCTGCACGTGTTCGACGAAATCCTGATTCGCGATGCGGTGGCACGGGAGTTGAAGCGCGGCGGGCAGGTATTTTTCGTGCACAACCGCATCAAGGACATCGAGGAGATGGCGGGTATGATTCTGCGGCTCGTGCCGGACGCAAAAATCACCTACGCCCACGGGCAAATGGAGGGCGACCTGCTGGAAAAGCGCATGATGAACATCGTAGAAGGCGAATACGACGTGCTGGTGAGCACGAGCATTATCGAAAGTGGGCTGGATATTCCGAACGCCAACACCATCATCATCAACCGGGCCCACCTGGCCGGCCTGAGCGACCTGCACCAGATGCGGGGCCGCGTGGGCCGATCCAACCGCAAGGCCTACTGCTACTTGCTGACGCCACCCGTGGCCAACCTGCCCGCCGACGCCCGCAAGCGTCTGAGCACCCTGGAAGAGTTTTCGGACCTGGGCGCGGGCTTTAATGTGGCCATGCGCGACCTCGACATTCGCGGGGCCGGCAACCTCCTGGGCGGCGAGCAAAGCGGCTTCATCAACGACCTAGGCTACGAAACCTACCACCAAATTCTGGACGAAGCGGTACGCGAGCTGAAGGAAACCGAGTTCCGTGACCTGTTTTTAGGCGACTCCAACCAGCGGCTACAACAAGCGCTAGGGGCCGCCCGCGCCGCCGAGTGCAGCGTGGAAACTGACCGCCAAGTACTCATCCCTGACCGCTACGTGAGCAATGTGTCGGAGCGCTTGCAGCTCTACGCCAAGCTCGACCGGGCTGAAAAGCCAGAAGCCCTACGCAAGCTGCTTGCCAGCATGGTGGACCGCTTCGGGCCCCTGCCGGTCGAGGTCGAGCAGTTGGCCGACCTCGTGCGGCTGCGCTGGCAGGCCGGCCGCTTGGGCTTCGCTAAGCTCACACTGAAGCGCGACACGCTGAAAGGCTACCTACCGGCGGGCCCCGACCACCAAGCTTATTTCCAGGGCGACCAGTTCGGTGACATCCTCAACTACGTGCAGACCCACGCCCGCAGCGCCAGTATGAAGGAGCGCAAAGAGCAGCTGGTCATTACGTTCGAGGAAGTAAAATCCATTCCGCAAGCCAAGAAAGTATTGGCCGAGCTGGGCAGCGCCGAGTTGGTGGAAGCGTAAGCTGGGCCGAACGATGGGAACCAGAGGGCCGTAAGAGTTGGCAATCATCCTCACACTTCCTTTTTATATGAGAAAGATTCTTCTTCTGGCTGTGCTGGCTACCGGTGCTGCCACCGCTTCGGCCCAATCAGGCAAGCCCGCGGGTACCACCAGCAAAAGCAAAGGCGATAATTCTTACGGGCCGGCTTCGTCCGCTACCATCGCGCCCAACGGTCCGGTAGACAGCGGGGTCCGACCCGGCCAAAAGGTAAACACCGCGCCCGCCACGGGCGCCAACCGGGCTTCCCGCTCCAGCTCCACCGCCAAAGCGTCCCGCCAGGGCAGTGCCACCGCCAGCGACAACCCGCAGTCGATGCGCAAAAACAGCGCGGTCAAGCCGGGCGCCAGGCACTAGTCCGGGCGCGGCCCGTTGCCTAAACCTAAACCGGTCCTTTGCCTTAGCGAAGGACCGGTTTTTATTTGCCGCCTTGCACTACCACTGTGGCCGTGCCGCGCACGGGCAGGCCGGCCGCCGTGAGGCCCTCGGCTACTACCTGAAACGTACCGCTGCCATCGGCGGTGAACAGCGTGAAGGTGGCCTCACCAGCGGCATTGGTGCGCACGTCGGGGTTCCAGTAAAGGGCAGTGTGGCGCGGGTCGGGACCAGGGGCGGTGAGCGTAGGGGCCCCGTAGCGGGGCGTGTAGAACTCACGGGCCTGGTAGTAGCCGGGCAATTTTATGAGGGCGATGCCCGGCGATGGCCCCTTCTCGGCTCCTTTATATTTGGAGTCGCCGCGCTTGGTGTAGATGGCGATTACGCCACCGCTGCCGCCATAAATGGCGGCTTCGGTCCCCTTAAAGACCTCTACAGCTTCTACATCGTTGGAGGTGAGCGAAGAGATTAAATCGATATCAACCCGCTGGCCATCAAGTAAAAACTGCGGCGAGCCTTGGTTACGGATTTGCACCTGCATGTTGGGCGGGCTACCGGTGATGGTGAGGCCGGACACGCGACCTTGCAGTACCTGCAAGATGTTCATGCCCGATTGGGCCGACGGGAGGTCGGTGAAATCGACCACCGTGCCAGCCGTCGCGCCGGGGTAGAGGCGGCGCGGGTCGTTGGGAGGCACGGCCACGCGTTTGGCCGTCACGGCCACGTTGTCGAGCAAGATGTTGCGCACTGACGCGCTGGCAGCGTGCAGTTCCGGGTTCATCTCGTGCTCGTCGGCCTGCTGCTGGCGGCTGCGTTTCACGTACTCGGCCACGCCGGGCGGCGGGGCTGGCAACGCTGGCAGAGGCTTCCCCACGAGGTCCGGGCCGGCATCGGGATGGATAACGACGTTGGAGCCGCCCTGCGCGCGCCGGGCTTGCAGGCTCACCACGGCCGTGTCGCGCCCGTCGAACCCTACGAAGCGAAAACGTCCGTTGGCGTCGGTAGTAGCGGTGGTTACCTGCCGCATGGGCCGGATTTGCATGAACGTGAGCTGGCTGTTCGGGAGGGGCCGGTAGCCGTGTTCGCTCACCACTTGCCCAGTCAGCGCCAGGGCCTGGTCGGCGGGAAAGGCCACAGCCGGGGGCCGGCCGGCCAGCACGTCTTTCCACACGAAGCGCCGCCAGCCCTGGGTCAGCAACAGGTCGTCGAGAGCCTGGGCGGTGGCGGCCGTTGGGTTTAGAAAATAATAGCCGGGGCCCTCCACGTAGCCGGCCAGATCGGAGGTCAGCAGTAGGTTGGAGGCAATGGTTTCGGCGTTGGGGTCGAGCGCGCTCAGGCTGGCCTCAGCCACGGCCACCGACAAGTGAGCGGCCACGGGCTGTCCGGCGGCATCGGCCACGCGCACGCGCACCTGCACGGGAGCGCGCAGGCTGTAGCTGGCCTTGTCGGGCGTGAGGGCAGCCGGCAGACTAGCCGAGCCGTTTTGCACGAAAGCCAAGCGCTCGGCCTGCGGTGTGCCCTGCGCATCAACTAACGTAAGGTGCAGGATGCCGTTGGGGTAGCGCGCCTTTGATACCCGCCAAGTGGCCGGCCTGGGCGAGTCCAGCGGGCGCGGGGCCATGTACACCAGAAAGCTGCGCACCTCCGTGAGGAGCATCACTGGGCCGGGCGCAGCGGTGCCAGGGGGACCTTTAAAGCGCGCTTCTACCACGTATTCGGCTCCGGCATCGACCACGTGCAGGGTGTAGCCGCTGGCCTGTGGGGCCGGCAATGGGTAGTCGGCGGTGGGGCCGCTGGGCAGCGCCAAGCGGGCGTGGTATTGATGCCCGGCGGCGGGCGTGAAAGCAAAATGCCCCATGCCCAGGTGCGCAGTCGCAAAGTTGGGAACTACTACGGCGTTGCGCTCGTCCAGAATCTGGCCCCGCACGTCCGCGCCCCGGCCGCTGGCGGCGGTGGCTTTGCAGGCCACTACGGCCGGCAGGCCCTCCACCAGGTTGCCGCCTTCAGCAAAAAACTGCACGTCAGGCTTGTTGGCTGCCGGTACTGGCGCGCCGCCGGCTTTTTGGGCAGCGGCCACTAGCGGCGGGGTCTGGGCGGTGTAGGGCGACGCGGCCCACACCTGCAAGCGCCGGCTGTACACGAACTCGTCACCGGCGTTGCGCATCCAGTTGGTGTAGGCGCGTAGCCGGTAATTGCCGGCGGCGAGTGTATCGGCCAAGTCGAGGTCGCCGGCCGCACGACCGCCTTTCAGGCGCAGGGTGCGGCGTGCCACCACTTTTTGCTGGGGCGACACCAAATCGACGTACAGCACTTGGCTCGTGGAATCGGCCAAGTGACGCAGGCCGTCTACTACGTAGGCACTGAACCAGATGGTTTCGCCGGTGGCATATACCGGCTTGTCGAGGTGCAGATAAGCTTTTTCGGGGCGGACAGCGGCGTAGTACTCGCTCACCTGCCGGGCAATGCGCTGGAGGATGTTTTCGTCGGGCGGGCGGGGCTGGGCAGCCATCAGCGCAAGCAGGCCGGGGCCGGCTAGCAGGGCCAGGGCCCAGCCTTTGCGTAGGAAATGTGTATTCATTGGTGAAAGCTAAGCAAGGATTTCGCCGGCAACCACGCGGGCAGCTCCCACAAAGTGTGGACCTGATGAAAGGCCCCGAGCGGCGGCGCGGGGGCCCTAACCCACAGCGAGCCCCGCCAGTACCGACGGGGCTCGCTTTTAACAACAGGTTTTAAGGAAGTTAGTCACAGCCGTCGGGGCCGCAGGCGGGGCCGTCGGCGCTGCCGGACACGGCCACCAGCGCGGGCCGGGCCGGCTGGGCTTCGGCCCACACTTTATCGAGCACTTCGGCGAACAGCTCGGCCGGTTGGGCCCCCGACACGGCGTACTTGTCTTCAAACACAAAGAACGGCACGCCGCGCACGCCGATCTGCTGGGCTTGGTACTCGTCGTAGCGCACGGCTTCAGCGTAGATACCCGCCGCCAGAGCCTGGCGGATTTCGGCGGCATCGAGGCCCACTTCGGCACCCAGCTGCGCCAGGGTTTCGGGGTCGTTCAGGTCGCGGCCTTCGGTGTAGTAGGCGGCGAACAAGCGCTCCTTGGTGGCATCTTGGCGGCCGTGGTGGGCCCCCAGGTGAATGAGCTGGTGGGCCAAGAAGGTATTGGCCGGCACGGTGTGGTCAAAATCGTAATCCAGGCCAACTTCACCGGCTACGCCCGCCATGTGGTCGCTCATCCGGCGGCTTTCTTCGAGCGCAATGCCTTTTTTCTCGGCCAGCGACTGGTAAATGTCCTGGCCGGGCACGGGCCGAAACTCGGGCGTTAGCTCAAAGCTGCGCCACACCACTTCTACCGCCTCGGGGTGGCTAAATTGTCGGAGGCCCTCCTCAAAGCGGCGCTTGCCGATATAGCAAAACGGGCACACCACGTCGGACCAGATCTCTACTTTCATATCCGTTCTTTTAAAAGACTGCGAAAGGCGCTAAAAAATACCAACAGCCAAAAAGCTTGCCGTAGACTTTGCCTAACATTTCCTGACCGCTTCGCCGTTCAACTGGGCCACACCGTTCTTAGAGCCCTGCCAATGCCAAGGCTCATAAAAAAGCGCTGGTTCTTCGCGTCCAGGGGCCAGCGCTTTCGGCAGCCATTCGGCGCTATTCAGCCATGGGGTTCACCAGGTTTTTGGCCAGGCTGTTCAAGATTTCGTCGGTCTTTTTCTCTTCGTTGAGAATACCATCCAGAGTGCGGGCCACGCTTTCTAGGCCCTGCTCCTGGGCCAGGTACACGGCAGTGCCGTAGCCGGCAATTTCGTAATGCTCCACTTTCTGCGCGCCGCAAATGAGGGCCGCGTCGAGCACTTCGGGCGTGGCATTTTTGTGCATCACCACCTCGCCTTCGGCGATGATGCCGGCCATGCCCGGATTTTTGTCGCCGTCGGCGGCGATGTCGAACAGCTTGGCTACTTATTCCAAGCGCTCTATTTGGCGCTCGGTTTCGTTCAGGTGTTTTTTAAACGCGTCCTGCAGCTCGTGGCCCTGGGCGTGCTGAATCATGCGGAGCAAGCCGGCGGTAATGAGTTTCTCAGCACTGTACACCGCCTGCACTTCGTGGTGCACCAAGTCGCGGAGGCCTTTAATGTAGGCAATAAGAAGCTGTTTATTAGGTGAATTCGTCGTTGGTTTACGACGGGCTACCCGAGGGTTGAACCAACTTTTCTTACGCCACAATTATCAAAAACTTCTTCTGCTTGCGGTGCAGCTTGGCTGCTACCGGGCCCCGCAACATTACGCTCAGAACAGCAGTAGCTCCCCTGGCCTTACTTCTTACCGGCACGGCCATTTCCTTCCATCGGAACCAACCATTATGGAATTTCAGAAGTTAGGCAACTCCGAGCAGGCCGTGCAAAACGCCCGTGCCATCGACGTGCTGCTTTCGTTTGAGGAAATCGACTTTATCAACAAGCAGCTGCGGGCCCTGGAGCCGGCCCCGGCCAACTAGCCTGTGGTCGAGAACCGTGGAAGGCGCTGCTACTTTTGGCAGCGCCTTTTTTGATGTCATGCCCGCTGCCATTTCTTTTCATGCCGTGCTGGAGCCGGGCGGTCCCAGTTTCATGCCCACGCAAGTGGTGGCGGTGCCAGAGGCCGTGTGCACGGCGTTGGGTCGGAGCACCAAGCGCGTCGTCTGCACCATCGGCCGCCGCTCCGGACGACTGGGGCTGCTGCCCGCCACGGGCGGCGGGCGCTACCTACTGCGCAAAGATTTGTGCCAGCAGCTAGGCCTTGCCATTGGGCAGGGACTCACGCTAGGGCGTGTTCTCAAGAACGTGCATGAGGTCAAAAGCGTAGCAGGCTTATTTCAAGATGAACGCTGACCGCACGTTGCTCACCGACACTCATTGGGCGCTGCTTGCGCCCCTGCTGCCCGGCCGGGTGGGCCGGCGCGG
>JANPOR010000333.1:0-16419 GCA_031428075.1 Hymenobacter sp.
CACATCTAGCGGGCCCGGTCGTCGGGGTGCAATAGGTTGTTCCACATGTCGGAGCCCACGCTGTCGGCCAGCGTGTAACCCGTGAAGTCGATCCAGCGCTGGTTGAAATAAACGTGAAAACCGGCCGGGTCGGTTATCCACACCAATTACGGAATCATGTCAGCCAAAAACGAAAACTACTTGGCGCCAAGAGCAGGCACTGCGTCAGAATCAGAACGAGAAGCGCTGAGTTCACAGAGCGGAAAAAAGGACAGAATAAAACTTGCCAACAAAGCCGCCGCTAGCACCGGCAAAGCTGCAGCTCCATTCCTGACGCGAAATACAGATTAAGTGGCTGTACAGACCATCGGCCGAGCGGCGCGGGCGTATCACCAGGGCCCGCGCATCCTGGGTGGGCAGCCCGAAACGCAGGTACGGGCGGCTCAGCAACTCGTCGCGCATCACGTTCCAACTGCCGATTTGGGTTTGGGCCGCCGCGGGCGTGTGGGTTTCTACCTGGCTCGGCGTCAGCACCACGCGGGTGGCCTAGACCAGCGGACTATCCGGGTCGTTGCGGTTCAAAACGCGATTGGCAACGGCCCAATCGCCATCGGAAAACGCGTCCGGGATATGGTGTAAGTTGATATCCAGAAGTGAATGAGTCATGTAAAAAAAGACAGAACAACGACGCAATCCTACTTAGGTGCGAAAAGCAAAATAGGCCCTAGAGCGGTAACTGTGCGTAAAGCCTTGGTAACGTTCAAGAGAGAACCTCGATCGTTAACTTCGGGCGTAGCATACTTGTCCCGAGCTGAGCTTTTACTTTGTGTTATTTATCCATTTAGCTTTATTACCAGCACCTTGTCCATGAGAAAACCCACCTTTTTCCCGCTCGTGGCTCGAGCTGCCCGCCGCACCGGCTTGGCTGCCTGGCAAACTGGCCGGTTATTTCGCCAACTGGTGGCCCGCGCCCTCGATTCGGTGCAGGACGTATTGCGGGCCGAAGTAGAAAAAGGTAACCTCAAGCTCGTAGCCGATTTTTTGGCCGACCGGGCCCTACCGGTCGCCCGGGTGTTGCTGCTCGAACGCATGAGCGTGCGCCTACTGGCCCGCCTGGGCCTACGCGGCGTACTGGCCTCCAACATGGTAGGCTGGGTCCTACCCTTCGTGCTGGAAAAACTAGTGTCCGTGGCCCTGAAAAGCGGCGTGGTCGACAAGCTGAGGGCCAATGCCACCGTTGGCGAGGCATTCGACCGCCTCGACGAGCTGCGCCACACCACCTGGAAGATGCTCGTGCCCGACCCCGGCAGCAGCGCCGAGCTGGTCGACAAGGCCCCAGCCCAACTACCGCCCGCGCCCACAGGCGGCGCTGTATAGCCACCCTTCGAAACCAAGGCCACCTGCAAAACCCGCACACAAAAAAAGGCAGCCCACGCAGGCTGCCTCTTTCAAAACCGGGGCGCGGCGAGAATTCCCACCCAACACCGGACCCGATCCCACCCCTTGGGGCCTAGTTCCGGAACAACAGTTCGCGGTACTTAACCAAGGGCCAGTCCTCGTCGGCCACCATCTGCTCGAGCTTGTCAACAGCGCGGCGGATGGGGTCGAATTTAGTTTTGATGTCGTCACAATACGCAATAGCCTGCTCGCGCACGTCGGTAACCTTGTTAGCGGCTTTGCGGGCATCTACCATCGCGTCGACGTTGGTTTTGATGGTCGACACGTAGCCCGAAATGGCTTTAATCATCTCAATCGTTACTTGGGCGTGGTCGCCATCGAGGCCGAGCTCCCGCAGGCCACGCACGTTGTCGATGAGCTTGGTTTGGTAGGCGATGGCCGTGGGGATGATGTGGTTGATGGCCAAATCGCCCATCACGCGGCCTTCAATCTGAATCTTTTTCTGATATTCCTCGAGCAAAATCTCGTGGCGGGCGTGCAGTTCTATTTCCGACAGAATGCCGTGTCGGGTGAACAGGGCCATGGACTCGGGCGTCACCAAAGCATCGAGAGCCAGGGGCGTGGTGGGCACATTGTTCAAGCCGCGACGGGCAGCTTCGTCCTTCCACTCATCGGAGTAGCCGTTACCTTCAAAGCGGATGTCTTTCGAACTAATGACGTACTCGCGCAACACTTCCACAATGGCTACTTCCTTCTTTTTTCCCTGCTCAATCAGCACGTCCACTTCCGTCTTGAAGTCAATGAGTTGGTTGGCCACAATGGCGTTCAGGGTCGTCATGGCCGACGAACAGTTGGCCGACGACCCTACAGCCCGGAACTCGAACTTGTTGCCGGTAAAGGCAAACGGCGAGGTCCGGTTGCGGTCGGTGTTGTCCAGCAATATCGGCGGAATTTTATCGATGCCCAGCTTGAGGTAAATGTTGTCGCCTTTGTCGAGGGGCACTTTGGCCGTGCGTTCCAACTCGTCGAGTACCGAATCGAGCATCGAACCCACGAATACCGACATGATGGCTGGCGGCGCTTCGTTGGCCCCCAAGCGGTGGTCGTTCGAAGCCGAAGCGATGCTAGCGCGCAGCAAGTCGCCGTACCGATGCACGGCTTTGATGACGGTGATGAAGAAGGCGAGGAACTGCAGGTTTTCCTTGGGCCGCCGGCCGGGGGCCAACAGGTTCACGCCGGTGTCGGTGCTCATCGCCCAGTTATTGTGCTTGCCTGAGCCATTCACGCCGGCAAACGGCTTTTCGTGCAGCAGCACTTTCAGGTTGTGGCGTTCGGCCACCCGCCCCATAATATCCATGAGCAGCTGGTTATGATCCACGGCCAAGTTGGCATCCTCAAAAGTGGGGGCGCACTCGAATTGGTTGGGAGCCACCTCATTGTGGCGGGTGCGCAGCGGAATGCCGAGTTGGTTGGCCTCTTCCTCAAATTCGAGCATGAAGCCGTGCGCGCGGGCCGGAATCGAGCCAAAGTAGTGATCGTCGAGCTGTTGACCCTTGGCCGGGGCGTGACCAAACAGGGTGCGGCCGGTCAGCACCAAGTCAGGGCGGGCGTCGTACAACGCCTTGTCGACCAAGAAGTATTCCTGCTCAATGCCCAAGGTGGTGCTCACCCGGCTCACGTCTTTGTCGAAGTACTGGCACACGTCGAGGGCTGCTTTCTCTAACACGGCCAGCGACTTGAGCAGGGGGGCTTTGTAGTCGAGCGCCTCACCGGTGTAGGCCACGAAAATTGTAGGAATGCACAGCGTTTTCGCACCCACGGTTTCGATGATGAAGGCAGGCGAAGTAGGGTCCCAGGCTGTATAGCCACGGGCCTCGAAGGTGTTGCGAATGCCTCCGTTGGGAAACGACGAAGCATCGGGTTCCTGCTGCACCAGGGCCGAACCTTTAAAACTTTCAATCGGCCGACCGTCCGAATTAAGATCAAAAAACGAGTCGTGTTTTTCGGCCGTGGCCCCCGTCAGGGGCTGAAACCAGTGGGTATAGTGCGTGGCGCCTTTGGCCATGGCCCAGGTTTTCATGGCCGAGGCCACGGCGTCGGCCACGCCGCGCTCCATGCCCGCACCCTGTTTCACAGCCGCTTGCAATTTTTTAAAGTATTCGCCGGTCATCGTGGCCCGCATGGCTTCCAGGTTAAACACGTTTTGGCCAAAGCTATCGGAGCGGCGCGAGGCACTGGGATTTACAGTAACAGCTTTGCGCTCGTTGACAAGTTCGAGGGCTTTGAAACGGAGAATGGCCATGTTAAAATCGAAAGCTGAGCGAACTCGAAATTTTAGAAATGAGGTGCTTTTTAGATGAGCAAAGATAAACCATGAGTGACTTTTCCAAATAATCACCCAAAATTTTCAGGGCAGATTCAAGCAAAAGTGGCTCTTAGCGATAAGAAAGCTCTTTTTCCATAACTATTGAAGATTAATAGATGACTACGCAAACGTTCCCAATTCTCCATTAATTGGGCGTTAAAAAAATTTAACACCCAATTATGCCTTAACCGCGCCACTAACGCTGCCTTGAATAGCTACAAGCTACACCAGTCCAGCCGACACGAGCCGCCCACTTCTACCTGATGTTAGCGCCGAGCCATATCCTATGGCCCTCTTGCCACGCAGCATGTGGGGCCTACCACTATCCTGTTCACGGATAACGCTTGCAGGGCCCTCCTGCCTTTGGCCTTTTAAGTTAAGAGAGTGCCCGCCGTGTTGTACCGACTGGACGGCTTGACAGGAACACTAATTTTGTAAGTATGCTATTGTTTATTACATTTGATAAATTAGTATTTTTCAACAAGCGCTGCAATATCTATAGTCACTACTTATTTTTTTATCATTTTTGTCGCCATACACCTCTAAATGTTAAGGTCTTTTTTCTTATAAAACCATTATAATTGGATAAAACACCCTAATTTGCCATCTACAACTTTTCATCAGATCTTAGTCAGTTTTCGTCTGAAAGCACAACTAGTACATATTAAATGCTGGCTGTTCAGGCGCGGACATGAGCCAACCATTGCTGATTCGACGACTTCCCAACTAGTGGCATCCAGCGCAATCGGCGTGTACGACTAGGGCCCTACCGCCAAGAAACGGATCGACGAGGCGCATTACCAGTTCATAATCCAATTGAAACAATAAGAATATCGCTGCCCAAGGCCCCACTTGGCAAACAGGCAACCAACGCTTAATCATTGCTTTGACTAGGCACTTACAACCTTTCAGCCACCTGCCTCAATTATGCAAAAACCCAACATAATTCCTCTAGCGATTCTCTTGGCTGTGGCGCTGCTGGCCACTTTCATGCCGGCCATTCCCACCACCATCGTCACGGAAGGCATTAATTCGGGCGACACTGCTTGGATGCTCTGCGCCACCGCGCTCGTGCTACTGATGACGCCGGGTCTGGCCTTCTTCTACGGCGGCATGGTAAATTCCAAGAACGTAATTTCGACCATGTTGCAGAGTTTCGTGGCCATGGGCGTTATTGGTTTGCTGTGGGTAGTGGTAGGTTTTAGCCTAGCGTTTGGTACGTCCATCGGTGGCTTTGTTGGCGACCCGCGCACTTTTTTCCTATTCCGCGGCGTGCTCGATGGTAAACCCTGGTCACTGGCCCCCACAATTCCGCTGGCACTCTTCGCCTTCTTTCAGATGAAATTCGCCATCATCACGCCGGCCCTTATCACGGGCTCGTTCGCCGAGCGCATCAACTTCAAATCCTACATCGTGTTCATCGTGCTCTTCAGTTTGGTGGTGTACGCCCCACTGGCACACTGGACCTGGCACCCCAACGGCTTCTTGTTCAAGCTAGGCGTGCTCGACTTCGCCGGCGGCACCGTAGTGCACATGTCGGCCGGGTGGGCGGCCCTGGCCTCGGCTATCTACTTAAAGCCTCGAAAGTTACACGCCGCTGACCAAGTGCTACCCCCGGCCAACATTCCGTTTGTGCTATTGGGCACCGGTCTGCTATGGTTCGGCTGGTTCGGGTTCAACGCAGGCTCGGCCGGCGCAGCCAACACATTGGCAGTTAGCGCTTTTTCTACCACCAACGTGGCCGCTTCGGCGGCTGGGCTAGCTTGGATTTTGTTCGACGTGGCGCGGGGTAAAAAGCTCTCGGCGCTGGGGTTCTGCATTGGGGCCGTGGTGGGCCTGGTGGCCATCACACCGGCTTCGGGCTTCGTTACGGTGCCGGTGAGCATCTTCATCGGAGCCGTAGCCGGCGTGACCAGCAACTTTTTCGCCCACTTACGCTCCAAGTCACGCCTCGACGACACGTTAGATGTGTTCCCATGCCACGGCATCGGCGGCATGGTCGGGCTAATCATGACGGGCATTTTCGCCAGCAAAGCCGTCAACGCAGCGGCAGCGAACGGCCTCGCTTACGGCGGCACCGCGCTGTTCGTGAAACATTTACTGGCGCTGGTTATCGTGTCCGGATTCACCTTCGGGGCCTCGTTCGCCCTGTTAAAGCTGACCGATCTTATTACCCCGCTACGCGTGTCAGAAGAAGAAGAACTGCTGGGCCTCGACGTCAGTCAGCACGAAGAGCAACTCTTGGTGGGGGCCTAGGTCCAAGCCTACTGATTATTGTTGCGCAAGGGCATCGAGTTTATCCTAAAAGCCGAGGCGGTTGCTTCGGCTTTTCTGATTTTAGAACGGACCGGTCGCCGGTACCTTTACCGCCATGCTCCGTGAACTGCTCACCCGCTTCCGCCAATTCAGCCGCCAACGCCGGCAACGACAGCGAGCCGCACAGCTGAGCGCAGTCGATGCCACTGCTCTAGCAGGCCAGGCTGCCCCCGACCCGGGCCGGGTGCTGGTGCTACGAAACGACTCCATTGGCGACTACCTGCTCTACCGTCCATGGTTGCGCCAGCTGAGCGCTGTGATTCGCGGCCGGGGGCAGTTACTCATACTGGCTGCCAATGACTTATGGTCTCCCCTGGCACAAGCCTGGGACGCCGACTTGTTCGACGAGCTGCTCGTCATAGCGTTCGGACGCTTTCAGCAAGACCTGACCTACCGCGCCGAGGTGCTGCGTACGATTGGGGCCGGCGGCTACGGCGAAGTTATCTACCCACTGCACGTGCGCGAGCCAGCGGTGGAAAATTTCATCCGGTTTTTACGGTCGCCCGTGCGGGTAGCCAGCCAGGGCGAGCACCGCGCCGACGCTTGGTTCCAAGCATTGGATGCCGGCTATACGCGGCTGCTGCCAACGGCTCGGCAGACACTGTTTGAGTACGACCGCAATCGCGAGTTTTTTCAAAACTGGCAGATTGGACTAGCCGTGAACGATGCCAAGGCTACAGTTGAACCGGCCCCCCTGCACCTACCCGCTGCTGTATTGATGGCCGCAGGGACCTTAAAGGCAACTGAACCACCTTATGTAGTACTGTTTCCGGGGGCCAGCGCGCGGCAAAAGCGGTGGCCTGCCGGGCATTTTGCCCACGTAGCCCAAGGCCTGCACCGACGCTTCGCCGGCCGCTACCGGTTGGTGTTGGCTGGCAGCCCCGCCGACGTCGGCCAGGGCCACCGGATACAGCAGGCCGCCGGGCAGGCCGTACCGCTCGACAACCGCTGCGGCCAGACCGACCTACCCAACCTCGCGGCTCTAGTAGCCGGGGCCGCGCTTTTGATTAGCAACGACACCGTGGCGGCTCACTTGGCGGCGCAAGCCGGTGTCCCGGGCATCACCGTGCTGATGGGCGAAAACTACGGCAAGTTTTTCCCGTATCCATCGGCACTACTCAGGGCCCCCAGCCACTGCCTGTTTCCGCCCGACATGGAAGCGCGCTTCGCCCGGGGCGACTTCAGTCGGCCCGGCCACAACCCCAACATCGCCCAAATCAGCCCCGAACGGGTGCTCGCGGCCGCCATTGAGCTACTGGGGGCCCCGGCATAGCGCATGGCGATGGGGGCCCCGCAGCCCGGTCCGTATCTTTGTGCGCTATGGCAACTCCCCAATCCGTCGCCTTTTACACGCTGGGCTGCAAGCTCAACTTCTCCGAAACGTCGGCCATCGGCCGGCAGTTTGAGGAAAAAGGCTTCCGGCCGGTAGCTTTCGAAGCCGGGGCCGACTACTACATTATCAATACTTGCTCCGTCACGGACCACGCCGACCGCAAATGCCGCAGAGTGGTGCAGCAAGCCTTGAAGCACAACCCGGCCGCCTTCGTGGCCATCGTGGGCTGCTATGCCCAGCTCAAGCCGGAGGAGATTTCTAATATTCCCGGCGTGGCGGCCGTGCTCGGCGCGGCGGAGAAATTCCAGCTCGCCGATACCATTATCAGCCTGCCCCGACCGGCGGCTGGGCAGCCGGGCTACGTGCGCGCCTCGCCCATTTCAGCCGCCACGGAGTTCCACCCGGCCCATTCGTTCGGCGACCGCACCCGCACGTTTTTGAAGGTGCAAGACGGTTGCGACTACTCGTGTTCCTTCTGCACCATTCCGCTGGCACGGGGCGGCAGCCGTTCGGGCAGCGTTGCCAGCGTAGTAATGCGGGTGGAGACTTTAGCGACCCAAGGCGTACCCGAAATCGTGCTCACCGGCGTGAACCTGGGCGACTTCGGCTTGCAAGGCCCCGCGCGGGAGCGGCACGAAGACTTTACCCAACTCGTGCAGGCCCTAGACAAGATCGAAGGCATCCGCCGCTTCCGCATTAGCAGCTGCGAGCCCAACCTGCTGACAGACGGCATCTTGGAAACGGTGGCGGCCTCGCGACGCTTTATGCCCCATTTTCACATTCCGTTGCAAAGCGGCTCCGACAAAATTTTGGGGCTGATGCGCCGACGCTACCGCCGGGCCTTTTACGCCCAGCGCGTGGTCCGCATCAAGGAGCTAATGCCGCACGCTGCCATTGGAGTGGATGTGATTGTGGGCTTCCCAGGCGAAACGGATGCCGATTTCCTAGATACCTACCATTTCCTCAACGAGCTACCCATCAGCTACCTGCACGTATTTCCCTACTCAGATCGGCCCGACACACTGGCCCCTACCCTGCCCGGCCGCGTTCAAGACCGCGTGCGCCACGAGCGCACCACCCAGTTGCGCAGCCTCTCAGAAAAGAAGAAGCGGGCTTTCTACGACGAGCACTTGGGCCTGGAGACCGAAGTTCTTTTCGAAGACGACGTGACCGACGGCCGCATGGAAGGCTTCACGCCCAACTACATTCGCGTGGTGGCTAAATACGATCCGCTGCTGGTGGGCGAAACCAGGGCCCTGCGGCTTAACAGTGTAAATGCGTTGGGGCTGATGGAAGCGGAGGAGATAGGGGTGTTTGTTTAAGCCACTTTCTTTCATGAAAGCGCGGGCCGCCAGCTTCATTCGCTGGCGGCCCGCGCTTTTGTCAACTGTCCGCTTTTCGCTACGCCGCTGCAAACCCCGCGTACCGCTGCTTGCGACGCCACGCCCGCAGGGCCCCGAACAGGCCCAGTAGCACCAGCGGGGCCCCCAGGTTCAAGAACTGCCAGCGGCGGCGCTCCTCAGCGAGGCGCACTTTATCGAGGGGGCGGAGGGTGATTTGCTTGCCACGCACGGCGATGAGTCCGGTTTCATCAAGTAGGTAATCGGTGGCATTCAGCACCAGTTCGCGGTTGGCGAATTCGGTGTTGGCGAGGCGGTCGAAGCCCAGACGGAAGGGGCGGCCGGTTTTCTGGTCGATTTCGCTGCGGATGAAATCGCCGTCGGAGATGACTAGTATTTTGCTAGGCCGCGCCTGGGGCATTTTTTGGGGCTGGAACTGCATGGTGCCCGGCCGGGTACGGTTGGCAAACAGCGACGAGAACTGTCCTTCCAGCAGGTAACCCACCGGCTGGAAGCCCTTCTGGTAGAGCTTGGGGTTGGGCTCCAAACGAGCATCATTGAAGTTGATGGGCACCGGCGCGGTCAGCACGCGGGTATAGCGCGAGGTGGTCATTAATGCCGTTTTGCGGACGCCCACGGCCTTCACCGTATCGATATTGCCGGCAAACTTGAGGTACACCGCATCGAGGTTGCGGGTGATGGGATGGGCGCTGAACTTGTTGATGAGCGGGTAGAGCTGCCAGGGCATGGGCTCGATTTTAGGCTTATTGCCATCCATGCCCGTCACCAGCGGAATCTGGCCCGAGTTGAGGTCGAGCACTAGGTTGCCATTTAGTCGCAGGCCGTACTTGAAAAATAGGTCATCCAAGTTCAAATTGTAAGGCGTAGCCAACGAGGCGCCGTTGCGGCTCACGCTGTCGAGGTCGACGCGCAGGACGTCGATAAAAAACAGCGCCCGGCCGCCTTGGGTGATAAACTGGTCAAGCTTAAATTTTTCGGTTTCCGAGTACGGCGATTTGGGCTGGGCCACCACGATGGCGTCGAGGGACCGCAGGTCGGGCACCTGGGCCAGGTTCACGCGGTACACGTCGTACTGCTGCTGCCAGGCCCCGAGCATGTCGCCGGCTTCGGTATTGGTCAGCTCACCGTGGCCCTGCACCACGCCAATGCGTTTGCGGCGGCCGGGCGTGAGGTTGCGAATAGTACTGGCCAGCTCATACTCCAAGCCCTCAATGCTTTGGTTAAGGCGCACGTCGGACGCGGCGGTTTGGCTCCCGCGCAGCAGCAGTACGTTTTTGGTGTGGCCGCCCACGTCGACCACTGCCCAGGGAAAGATGATTTTCTCGACCCGCTTGCCGTTTTCAGTCGCGCCAAGATTGGTGGGTTTCAGTCCTTTTTTGACAAGCGTACTGTAGAATTTGTTGCGGTTGGCTTCGGTGCTGGCCGCGCTTGGATCGATAAAAATGTAGTTCAAATTGGCCCCTCCGTAGACTTTGAACTCGTTTAACGTTTCGCGCACACCCTGCTCCAAGCGCCGGAAAGCGGGCGGGAAATCGCCAGTCAGGTACACCGTAATCGTAACGGGCTGCTTCAAATCCGAGAGCAGCCGTTTGGTGGCCGAGGCCATCGTGTAGCGCTTTTCCTCGGTCAGGTCAAGCCGAAAAAACAAGCGTTGGCCGATAAAATTAAAAAGCAGCAGGACACCCAGCACCGCCGCGAAGCGCAGCAGGTCGGCCCGTTTACGCGAGGCAGCCGGGGCCGGTGCGGCGGGCAAGTTGTCGTTAATTGTTGTTTCCATTTACCAGGTACGGCTGCGCAAAACCAACCGCGTGGCTTGCAGCGCCACGGCCGCTACGCTCAAAAAATACACCACGTCACGCGAATCAATCAGGCCTTTGCTCAGGTCGCGGTAATGGGCCGCGATACCAAGCTGGCCCACGTAATAAGCCGTGCTGCCGTCGAGCACCGAGGCCAGCGAGTCGAAACCCGAGTACAGCAGAAAGCACCCCACCAAGGCCACCAGAAAGGCGATAATCTGGTCGCGCGTGAGGGCCGATGCCAAGATGCCGATGGCCGCGAACACCGCCGCCAACAGCGCCAGAGCCAGGTACGAGCCCACCGTAGCCGCCGAATCGATGTTGCCGGGAGGGCTACCCAGCCGGTACACCGAAAAGTAGTAAAGCAGCGTGGGTACCAACGCGAGCAGCGCCAGGAGCAAACAAGCTAAATATTTTCCGCCAATTATTTGGGCGTCGGTGAGCGGGCGGGTCAGCAGCAGCTCGATGGTACCGGCCTTTTTTTCCTCCGCAAACGTGCGCATCGTGATGGCCGGAATCAAGAAAAGGAACAGCCACGGGGCCAGCGAAAACAGCGTTTGCAAGTCAGCAAAACCGTAGTCGAGCACGCTGCTGTCCGGGAATACCCAGACGAACAGGCCTGTAGCCACCAAAAACACCCCTAACACCACGTAGGCAACGGCAGAGTTCAGGAAGGCATTAAATTCTTTATTGAGAATGGTGAGCATTTACTTATAACAGATTATAACAGAACGTCATGCTTCGGCTGCGCTCAGCATGACGCCCTTATTCTTTGGTTTTATTGTGAAAATCATTTCGTTAATTCTCCGAACACGGCTTCCAGGCTTTGCTGCTCCTGGCGGAGGCCCAGCAGCACCCAGCCTTGCTGAGCGGCTAGGCGCGAAATGGCGGCCCGCAAATCGGTGCCGGGCGCGCTGCGCAGGCTGACAGTGCCGTTGGGGCCCACCTCCACGCCGCGCACACCGGGCAACTGGGCCAGGCGGGCGGCATCGACGGGGCCTTCGAACTCAGCGCGGACTACAGTTTCGCCGGCAGCGCGGGCGGCCAGCTCGGCTACGGGGCTGTCGGCCACCAGCTTGCCCCGGCTGATGATGAGCACCCGCGTGCACAGGGCCGTCACTTCGGGTAAGATGTGCGTGCTGAAAATCACAGTTTTATTGTGGCTAACCTCCCGAATCAATTCCCGGATTTCCTGAATCTGGTTGGGGTCGAGGCCGGTGGTAGGCTCGTCAAGGATGAGCACGCTGGGGTCGTGCAACAGCGCTTGCGCTAAGCCTACGCGCTGGCGGTAGCCTTTGCTCAGGGCCCCGATTTGCTTGTTTTGTTCGCGACTTAGGCCCACGCGGCGCACTAGTTCGGCCACGCGGTTGCGCAGGCCGCTACCCCGCAGCCCGTGCACAGCCCCGATGAATTCGAGGTACTCATGCACATACATATCTAGGTAAAGAGGGTTGTGCTCAGGCAGGTAGCCCACTTGGCGCCGCACTTCAAGGCTCTCGGTTTGCACGTCATGGCCGGCCACTAGCACCGTGCCGGAGGTGGGCGGCAGGTAGCCAGTAGCTACTTTCATCGTGGTACTTTTGCCCGCACCGTTGGGGCCCAGGAAACCCACAATTTCGCCTTTGCCCGCGACGAAGCTGATGTCGTCTACGGCGTTTTGGGTGCCATAGGTCTTGGTTAAATGTTGGACTTCTACCATTTGGTGCTTGGTGGATGGGCTTGGTTCTTGGTACGAGAGAGCCTTGTTGTCATTGCCGCGCTCCACTGCGTTGCGCTCGCAATGACAACAGGGCTCTCTCGTACAAGAACCAAGTACCAAATTTACTTCTTCACCTGCGCCGGCCGTAGCTGAATCTCTGAAATCATCGTGGCCGCTGGGGCTTCCAAAGCGTGGACGATGGCGGCCGCGATGTCTTCGGGCTGCATCTTGTAAGGATCAGGTTCGGCTCCGGGGTGGCCGCCGTTGAAGTTGGTTTCGACCGAGCCGGGCATGATGCAGGTGACGCGGACGCCGTCGGGCCGCACTTCTTTGAATAGCGCGTCGGAAAAGCCGCGCACGGCGTATTTGGTGGCGCAGTAGCCGGCTAAGCCAGCGGTGCCCGCCGTGGCGGCCAGCGACGCCACATTGACGATGTGGCCCGCGTGCTGCTTTTTCATTTGCGGGAGCACGGCCCGCGTGCAGTAAAATAAACCGTGCACGTTGGTGTCGAATATGGCGTGCCAGTCCGCCGACGCAAAGCCATCGATGGGACCAAAAATACCCACACCGGCGTTGTTCACTAGCACGTGTATTTCCAGGCCCACCTCGCGTTGGGTATCGGTGAAGGCTTCTGCTACTGCGTGCTCGTCGCGCACATCGCACTCATAAAACTGGAACCGCTCGTGTACGAGGCTCTCGGGCGCGGTGCGACCCCAACCGACCACCACGGCTCCTTTGCGAAGCAGTAATTCAACGGTGGCGCGCCCAATGCCTTTGGCGGGCCCTGTGACGATGGCCACTTTGCCGGTTAGGTCCATTTCCCCAGTAGTGATAAAAATGACAACGGCCCCGTAGTCATTACGGGTGCCGTCTTGCAAAGTAACGACACCGGCCGCTAGCCGGCCCCGCCGGGCCCCTACCATCTAAATATCGCCTAATTGGGGCCGAATCAGCAACTCCTCCACCACGGCTTGGGGCGAGAGGCTAAAGGCCCCGAAAACGGCCGCCGCGATATCGTCGGGACGAATGAAGCGCTCGGCGGGTAGCTCGATACCCTCCCAACTGGCAGTAAGAGTAGCTCCAGGCAGCACGGCCGTCACGCGGATGCCCTGATCTTTCAACTCCTCACGTAGGTTGCGGGTGAAGCCATACAAGGCATGCTTGGCGATGCCGTAGGAGCCACCGGTGGGGTACGCCGTGACGCTGGCGGTGGAGCAGATAGTGAAAATGTGCCCGCTGCCCTGCCGCAAAAGCGTCGGCAGCAGGGCCAGCGTGAGGTCGTAGGCACTGAGTAAGTTAACGGCCAGCAGTTGACGCAGCTGTGAGCCGTCGGCAGGCTCGTCTTGCAAGCGACCGGGCAGGAAGGCCCCGGTGTTGTGTACCACGGCCGCCAGCGTGCCTTTTTGCGCTAGCACAAAGTCCGCAAACCGGGCGCAGCCGGCCGGCTCGCTCAGGTCGGCGGGCAAGATGTGGAGCACGGCCCCGGGAACATGTTGCGCCACGGTGGTTGTCAGTACGGCCAACTCTTCGGCTGAGCGGGCGCAAGTGGCTACCGCGTAGCCGGCCTGCGCGAAGCGCAATACCACGGCCCGTCCAATACCTTTGCTGCCACCGGTTACAACGACTAATCTTTGATTTGCTTCCACTCGTTTTCCTAATTTTTACGTAAGCTGCCCGGCAGCGCTTTGCGCCAGGTTTTCCCGATTTCTTCGCTTATTCGTTCTTAACGGTTTATATGTTCACAGTTTTCGGCAAGTTTGTCCTTTTCATTCAAGCTATGCTCACGCGCCGCGAACGGCTGAGCGTTCTTTGGAGCCGCACCGTCGATGAAGCCATACTCATCGGCGTCGACTCGATCTTTATTGTCAGCATCGTGTCGGCCTTCATTGGGGCCGTTACCTGCGTACAGATTGCCTACAACCTCACCAACCCGCTCATCCCCAAGTCCACCATCGGCTTCATGGTGCGCGAGATGACGATTCTGGAGTTGGCCCCTACCATCACCAGCATCGTGTTGGCGGGCAAGGTGGGCAGTAGTATCGCCGGCGGCCTAGGCACCATGCGCATCACCGAGCAGGTGTCGGCCCTGGAAGTAATGGGCATCAACTCGGCCTCGTATCTGGTGTTTCCGCGCATTTTGGCGGCCATCCTCATGTTCCCGCTGCTTGTAATCCTAGCCATGGGGCTGTCCATTTTGGGCGGCTACTTGGCTGGCACACTCACCGGAGCCATGGCCCCACAGGAATTCATCGAGGGCATCCGCACCGACTTTGTACCCTACAACATCGTGTTTGCCCTTATCAAATCCGTGGTATTTGCTTTTCTTATCTCGGCCATTTCGGCCTTCAAAGGTTTCAACACTACAGGCGGGGCCCTCGAAGTTGGCGCGGCCAGCACCGGCGCCGTTACCAACTCTATCATCGCCATTCTGATAGCCGACTTCGTGCTGGCCGCCGTTCTTCTTTAATTTAGTGAGCGAATGGATAAAAGGGGGCGTGAACGAAGCATTCCGGCATTGGCTGTTTCCCTCGTACACCCGTTCACCAGTTCGCTTATTTACTCGTTGATTATGATTGAAGTATCCAACGTCCAGAAATCCTTCGACGGGAATGCGGTGCTGAAAGGCATCAGTTGCGTCTTCGAGACCGGCAAGTGCAACCTGCTGCTTGGCGGCTCGGGCACCGGCAAAAGCGTGCTGTTGCAGTGCATTGTCGGGCTAATGAAGCCCGACATCGGCTCCATTACCTTCGACGGCACGGTGTACACCAACAGCAAAGTGGGAATCCGCCAGGAAATTCGCCGCAAAATTGGGATGCTGTTCCAAGGCTCGGCGCTTTTTGACTCGATGACGGTGGCCCAAAATGTGGAGTTTCCGCTGCAAATGCTCACGCCCGAGATGTCGAACGAAGAGCGACGCGACCGGGTCGAATTTTGCCTCAAGCGCGTAGGTCTTGAAAACGCAGGCAATAAAATGCCGACTGAAATTTCGGGCGGCATGAAAAAGCGCGTCGGCATTGCCCGCGCCATCGCCCCGCATTGTACTTATCTGTTTTGCGATGAGCCCAACTCGGGTCTCGACCCGGCTACAAGCATCAAAATTGATGAGCTGATTCACGAGATTACCCACGAGTACGACATCACCACCGTCATCGTAACCCACGACATGAATTCGGTGATTGAAATTGGGGAACACATCATTTTTCTTCACGAGGGCCAAAAGCTCTGGGACGGTACCAAGGAGGAAATTCTGAACGTAGAAGTACCTGAGCTAAAGGCGTTCATCTTCAGCAGTAGCTTGGTGCGGGCAGCCAAGAAAGTGGATGACGAAGGCGGCCTCGCGGCCATCACCGACGAGCAAGGGATCAACAAATAACTGCTGATCCGGCGGATTAGCCATGGTTTCACTGATTACAAAAGTTAGCCGGGGGGCCTCATCTATTGTTTGATACGCTGTAAAAGTAATAGCCTCGCTCGTAGACCGAAGCGGAGCTATTGCTGTTTATTGGGGCTCGTGATTTAAGCGGTAGCGGGCCGCAACAGCTCCAAGTGACCCAAGTGGTGCTGCCCGTGCCAGGCGTACTGTACCAAGGCCTGCTCCAAGGTGAAGGTTTTTTGAGTACCGGGATGGTAAAATGCGCGCTGCCATTGTGCCTCGTCGAGGTGCCTGAGCAAGATAACCCAGCGCGTATGCAGGGCCTCTAGCGAAGACAGCGACACGGTGATGGGCGTAGCGGCTACGTCGGGCAACTCAGCCCAGGCGGCTTCGTCGTAGGGCCGCACGGTGGGGCTATCTTCCGTCAAGGCCAGCCGGAACCGGAAGTAGCAGTTCATGTGCGAGTCGGCTAGGTGATGAATTACTTGGCGGCCGTTCCAGCCACCGGGACGGTAGGGCTGCTCCAGACACGTGCCGCCCACCTCACGGGCCGCGGCGGTCAGGCGGGACGGTAGGCCAGCAATTTGCTGAAGAAAAGGCTCGCGCCCGACGGCCCCGAGGGGAGCCGTGGGCAATTCGGGTAGGCCAATGGGGTAACGCAATGAGTTAGCAGCAGTGCTCGTGAGTACCAACAAAAGGAGTTAAAAACAAAAAGCGCCCTTTCGGCTAGGAGGAGGCATTTTTTGCTGTTCGATAAGATACCGAGTTGGTGAAGTCACGGTTAGTCGGCAAAACCAGC
>JANPOR010000334.1:0-4060 GCA_031428075.1 Hymenobacter sp.
GGGCAGGAAATCGGTTTTCAGGTTGAGCGGGAACGTGGCCCCGCCGGCCACCACGCCGCTGCCGGTGCGCTTTTCGAGCGGCGCGGCGGGGCGCACAGGAATTTCAATGGTTTCGGTGAAGGTTTCAGCTATTCCCTTTACTCCAGTAGCAATAATTTTTACAATGCCATTGCCAATAGTTTGCTGTGCGCTAATGTGAAAAGTAGCCAGCATTTCCTTGTTTGGGGGCAGTGGCACTGTCCATTCTTCATTTCTTCCTTTGACGCTAATACCATCGACTCCGTTCAATTCTACTATCGGTTCAGCAGATACAAGTGGACCAATGAGTTGCTTTTTGACTTTGACAAAAATCTTCTCTCCCGTCGTGTTCGTCAGCGTCACCGGCACGTCAATCGTGTCGCCGGGGCTGAGGAAACGCGGTAGCGCGGTGCTGATAACCACCGGGTCGGCCACCTTCATCGTGCTTTCGGCCGAGTTGAAGGCGTCGTCTTTGTAGGCCACGGCCATCACGCGCAGGGCCCCCGAGAACTGCGGCACGCGCACCCGGTAGCGCACTTTGCCGGCGGCGTCGGCGGTGAGGATGCCGCTCCATTCGGCCACGAGCTGCACGCGGCGGCTGGGCACGGGCGAGGTGCGGCGGGCCAGGTCGGCGGCGTCGCCGCCGGTGCTGCTGGTGCCCAGCTCGGGCAGCAGGAAGGAGTACACGTCGTAGGCCGCTACCTCCAGGGCCCGCTTCTGGTAGAAGTAGCCGTAGGGGTCGGGCGTGACGTAGCCCTTGCGCTGCAAAATGCCCTCGTCCACCACGGCCAGCGTGACTTGCGCGCCGGGGGCCGTGGTCACCTCCACGGTTTGGTAGGTGTGCGAGCGGCTGGCGGCGGGCACCACCATCGCCAGGGCCAGGGGGGCCCCGGGCCGCGCCACGGCCAGGGGCACGAAGCCGCGCGCCACCGTCAGGGGCAGGCCGTGGCCGGTGATGGCGCGGATGGCGGTGGCCGTCACGTACACGTTGGGCACGTGGGCGGCGGTGATGGGAATTTTCACGCGGGCCGATTTCTGGTCGGTGCTCACGTAGAAGTGATCGAGCACGTGGTCGCGCTCCACCGTGACGAGGATGCGGCCGGCGAAGGGCGTTTTTAGCAGCAGGTTGGCCGTTTCGCCGGGCGCGTAGGTGGCCTTGTCGGGCTCGATGGTCACCGCGCCTTCGTTGTTGACTTCGAAGGAGTTGGCCTGCGTGTCGCCGTAACCATAGGCATAAAAGCGCTGCATCACGTAGGGCAGGGCCCCGGGCCGGCTCACGCGCACCTCGTACTCGCCCGAGTTAATGGGAGTGTAGCTCAGGGCCGTGCCGGTGCCCACCGTCAGGTTCTGGCTGAGCACGGTTTGCTCGCGCCGCTGCGAGTTGTACACGAAGCGGCCGCCCTGGCGCTCGAGCACGGTTTCCCAGAGCAGGCGCACCACGCGCACCGCGGCGGGGGCCCGGCTGGGGGCCCCGGCGGGCGTGAGGGCCAGCAGCCGGAGGGTCAGCGCCTGGCGGGTGTTCACCAAATCGGGCAGGTTTTGGATGCCAAACATCGTGGCCTGGGTCTGCACCTCGAACGTGGCTAGGCGGTTCACCGGCCGCCCCGTTTCGTCGAACACCGTGGCGAAGGCCGCGCCCGCCAGCGTGCCCATGTCGGCAAACTGCGGCACCTCGTACACCGCCGACCCGCGCCCGGCGGCATCGGTGCGGCCCTCGCGCAGCGTCTTCTCGAAACGCGTTTCCAGGGCCGTCTGGGCCGCGCCGTCGTCGCCGTGGCTGCCGGGGTTGCGCCGCTGCCCGCTGTTGATGGTAAAGCTGTAGTCGTCGTAGCCCTTTGGGTGGAAGGATTTCTGCTTCAGCGAAAACTCGACCTCGTACTTGCGGTCGGTGGCCGGGGGCCCGAACAGGTTCATGGCCAAGATGCTGGCCGTCACGCGCTGGCCGGGGCGCAGCGCGGCGGGGGCCGCCGTCACGGTCACCTTCATCCGGTCGGGAATAAACTCCTCGACGCTGATTTGGCGCGAGGTCAGCAGCACGTCGTTGCCCGTCAGCACCTCCATCGTGTAGAGGCCCGTCATGATGGCCGGCGGCAGAATGAAGCGGCTCTCGAAGGCCCCCGCGGCGCTCAGCTTCTGCTGCAAGCTGCTGTATTCCTTGCCAGTGGGCAGCAGCAGGCGGATTTTCATGGGCAGGCCCGCGGGGGGCGCTTTCCAGTCGTCGGTGCGCACCACGGCGTTGGTGCGCACGGTGTCGCCGGGGCGGTACAGGTCCCGGTCGCCGTACAAAAACGCCTGGTAGTGCGCCGCGTTGGATAGCTGCCCGCCCACCTCGAAGCGCGAAGTTTCAACCTTACTCTTGGTCAAATCCAGAAACGTGAAATCCGCGCCCTTCGCCGCCGTCACCGTTCCGAGCTTAAACCGCTTCATCGAGGCCGCCGAGTCGAACTGCGCCACGCCCGCCTGGTCGGTCGTGGCCGAGCCAATCACCTGGTTGTTCGAGCTGACCAGGTTCACTAGTACTCCGCTCAGGGGCTGGGCCGTGCTGATCGAATTGGCGAACACCAGCGTGCCGCCGGTGGCTCCCTGCTTCACAATCAGGCCCATATCCGTCACGGCTACCAGCTTGCTCACTTGCAGGTACTGGTGCTCGGTGTCCTCCACTTTCACCACGTACAGCCCCTTCAGGGGCCCCTGGAATTCCAATTCTTTCAGGTCGAGGGTGAGCAGGCGCAGGCCGGCTTCCTTGGGCAGCCCGTCCACCGAAACCGTGCGCTGGGAAATGACGTTGCCCAGCGTTTCAATATCAAAGTAGCGGTAGCTGCGGTCGATGTACTCGCCGTTCTCGTCAGTGCTCGATTCGCGCTGGCCTTCCTCGTATTCGGGCGAGCCGTACTGCTGCTCGCCGCGCATCAGTTGCTGAATGTTATTGGCGTAGACCTTGGCGATGGTCACCTTCACCTTGGTCACTTGGTTGATGCGCAGGCCCAGGTTGCGGGCCCCCAGCGCGTCGAGGTACAGGGCCTTCTCCCCGCTGGCAAACGTGATGCTCGGGTCTTCTTCCTCGAACGAAACGGCCTGCTGAAACGCATCCTTTAGCGTGCCGCCCAGCAGCCCGCGGGTGCCCGCTTTCAAGCCAATCTGGTACGTCTTGCCCACCTCAAACCCGCCGCGCAGCGTGAAGCCGCTCTCCAGGGCTTCCACCGAAAACGCCACGGCGGGCGTCACCGTCAGGCGCGGCTGCACGTCGGCCACCGTCACGGGCTGGTTGAGGAGCACCGTCACCACCGGCTGGCCATTGAGCAGGGCCCCGGTCAGTTCGCGCACTTCGAGCTGGGTTTGGTCGGGCACCTCGGCCTGGCCGGTGAGGGGCGCGGTGGTAGCCAAGGTGCCGCCGGCCGGGCGCAGGCCGGGGGCGATTGCCACGGTAATGGGGGACCCAGCGCGCACGTCCTGCGCGAAGCTCAGGCCCAGCGTCTGGTCGGGCTCGGCGCTGATGAGGTTCACGGCCAGCGGCTTGCCGTCCTGGCTCACCTTGAGGCGGGGGCGCAAGTCGGCGGGCCGTACCGGGTAGTTGAACAGCAGGTTGGCCCGAATCTCGGCCGTGCCCGCCGCCCGCGCCGAGCGGCCGTAGAACACCTGCGGGTCGCTCATGCGCAGGTACGGCGTGTGAAACCGGCTGCGGTTGATGGCCAGCTGCTGCTTGCCGCTGGGCAGGGCCCCCGCCCGCAACGCCGCCGCAAATACGGTGCTGGCCCGAAACGGCTCCAGCGGTGAAAACGTCAACTCCCGGTCGCCGGTCCACTTGAACTTGCCCCGCACGGCGGGCGTGAATTTCACGTACTGCGTGGTGTCCCAGCGGTTTTGCTGGGCCTCGTCCACCACCTTGTCGTCGAAGGTGAACACCACGTTCGAGTGCGGATCAATCTCGTCGCCATCCGTCTGGGCCTGCGCGGCGGCCTGCTCCTGGGTCGTTTTTTTGGAGCACGACGCGGCCAAAAGCGAAAAGAGTAGCAGCAGGGGCAGCAGGTAGTGGCGCACGAGT
>JANPOR010000335.1:0-1911 GCA_031428075.1 Hymenobacter sp.
GCCGCCGCGCATGCCGCCGCCGCCATAGCCTCCGCGGCCGCCACCGTAACCGCCGCGCCCGCCGCCCATGCTGCCGTTGCTCATGCCGTCGGCGCCCACCACGCTCATGCCGCTGCTGTTGGTGCCGTTGGCCATGGCTTGGCGATTGCTGAGCACCGTAATGCCCACCACGGCGTGCTCACCGCTGGCCAGCACGGGTACCTTGCGGTAGAGCAGGCGCAGCGGCACGGCCAGTTCGTACACTAAGTTGTCTTGCGCGTCGAGGGCGGTGGCTAGCTTAACGCCGAGCGGCGACTGCGTATCGGTGTAAGTCGGCTCTTTGTTGCCTTTGTAGTTGAGCAGCTCCATCTCACGGGCCCCAGCCAGGGCCCGGCTCAGGCGGCTGTGGCGGTCGTCGGAGCCGGACGAGCCTCCTGTGCCCTCGGCCGGAATGGGTTCGCGGGGCAGGGCGAAGCGCACCCCGAACTGCTGCTGGTTGCGCCCCGTCGTATCCAGCCACACCGTGAACCCCTGATGCAGCAGCCGCCCCTGCGTTTGCGGATTGGCGGCTTTGAGGCGGATATACACGGCGCGCTGGTCGTTGAGCACCTGGTACTGAAGCTTGCTGTCGGCGTCGTAGCGCAGCGAGTCAGGGCCCCAGTCGGTAGTTTGCCCGTCGATGGTGGGCGGCGTGGCAGCGAAGCGGCTGGGGTTGCCGGCCTGGGGCTGGCGGCTGCAAGCAAATAGCAGCAAGGTCGCGGATAGACCGGCGAATAAAGTGCGAGAAGGAGTCATCAGAGAAGCAAAAAGGGCGAAACAAAGTAAATTTACGCGCAATACCGGTGCAGCCGCGTGTTGGCTACGTGAACGTCGCCGCAACCCTGGCACTACTTTGGTACGTTGCAGGGGCTGAGCCGCTACGGTGGCGGTAATCCCACCCGTTCTTTCTTGCCATGAAATTCCCTCTTCTCCGCCTCGGGGCCCTCGCCGTACTGCTGCCGCTGGCCAGCGCTGCCCCGTCCACGCCGGGCCTGCCGGCGGCCCTTGCCGTCCATCCGCTGCAAGGAGCCAAGCCCGACCCGCAGGTACTGGCCCAGTTCGGCTTGTTTAACAACCCCGCGCTGCAAAAATTCATCACCGCCAAGGGCCAGCAGATGGATGCCATCTCGGACCGCCCCGGTAACTACGGCTTTACCATCGTCGATTCGCCCGTTATCAACGCCTTCGCCACCCCTGACGGTCACGTGTACTTCACGCGCGGCATCATGGCATACTTCAACAACGAGGCGCAGTTTGCTGGCGTGCTGGGCCACGAGCTGGGTCACATCACCGCCCGCCACGGCCAGAAACAGCAGACGCGCTCCACCATCGCCAGCCTCCTGCTCGGGGGCCTGTCGGCGGTAAGCCGAACGGCCGCCGCTTTGGCCCAGCCGTTATCGCAGGGCGTGAGCGTGCTGTTTTTGAAGTACAGCCGCGACAACGAAAACGAGGCCGACGGCTTGGGCGTGAAGTATTCGTCCAAAATAGGCTACGACGCCGCTCAGATGGCCGATTTCTTCCTCACCTTGCAGCGCACCGAGCAACAGGGCGGCTCGGCCATCCCCACCTTTCTTTCCACCCACCCTAACTCGGCCGACCGCTACCAGCGGGTGAAGGGCTTGGCCGCCCAGGAGCGGCAGGCCCTGGGCAAACAGGTGCTGACGGTGAACCGCAACGGCTATCTGCGTTCCATCGACGGCCTGCCCTACGGCGACGACCCGCGCCAGGGCTTCGTTGAAAACAGCATTTTTTACCACCCCGACCTAAAGTTCCGCTTTCCCGTCCCCAGCGGCTGGAAGTCGCACAATACGCCCGAGCAGTTCCAAATGGCCGAGCCCAACGGCAAGGCCCTGCTCGTGTTCCTGGGCGCCGGCAACGGCTCGCTCGACGAAG
>JANPOR010000336.1:0-5729 GCA_031428075.1 Hymenobacter sp.
CGGCGAATAAGCGGCTTGGTGAGGCGGTCCTTGCTGTTGTTCGCTTCCCAGCCGTGCAGGCCCTTGGGGCCCAAGCGGCCGTGGTTGACACGGTCGACGCCCCGGCCGCGCACGCCCACCATGCGGCCGTCTTTCACGCCAATATCCATGCCGCAGCCGTTGGAGCACAGCACGCAAGCCGACTGCACCCAGCGGTCGGGGGCCTCGGTGGTGCGCTCGTCTATGCGTTCAGGCCAGTGGCCTTCATGGCCGGTGCGGGGCCCCCAAATGTCCTGGATGCTGTCGCGGGTTTCTTCCATGGGAGGGTTCGGTAAAACGGTGATGGCAAAAAGACATTTTTCACTAACCGCCAAGGGCTTTAGTTAGCGGCGATGGCAAACAGCCCCAGCACGCCCACCGCGTAGAGCACGAGTACCACGAAGGAATCAATACCCATACGCACAATTTGCCGCTCAAGACGAAAGATGAGTCCGTAGAGGTACACGGCCGTGAGCAGGATGCCCAGGGCCGTCAGGTAAATGTCAATTTTCTGGGCGTGCGGCAGCACCGACTCCCCCGAAATCAAGCTGGCCACCAGGAACAGCACGGGCAAAAAAGCATTGCCCCCGAAGATGTCGCTGATGGCCAGCTGGTAGTCGCCCAGCTTCGTGGAGGCCAAGCCGGTAGACAGCTCGGGCAACGACGTGGCCGCGGCCAGCACCGTGGCCCCGAACAGCACGCCGCTCATGCCGATGCGGCCAGCAAGGGCGGTGCCGCCGCGCTCCAGCACCACGCCCGCCACCAGCGTCACGGCGCCGCCGGCCAGGAAGATGAGCACGGCCTTTGTAGTGCTGCCGTTCTTCGACCGGGCGCTTTCATTTTTTTTTCGCTGGGACCGGGTACGGCCTTGCGTCTCGGGCCGGCCATCGGCGCCCTTGGCGGCCCGCTCCTGCCAAGGCAAATCGGTTCTCGCTTTGCCGATGAGCCACAGCCCCGCCACCCAGAGCAGAAAAATGAGCAGCCCCGCCGGCGTTACCCCCGCGAAAACCAGCGTGGCTGGCATCTGGCTGCCGATGACGGCGACCGTCAGAACGGCGATGACCAGTATCCCCTCCAGCACGAGCACCAAGGAGGCGGCGCGGTAGGTAAGCGCCGCCGCTTTGCCCAGCCCAAAAAAATCGAGCAGCACCAGCACCACGGTCTGGATGGCAATGCCGCCCAAAATATTGCCGGTGGCAATGCCGAGGTCGTGGCGCAGCGCGGCACTGACGGTGATGGCAATTTCCGGCAGGTTTGTGACCAGGGCCAGCAGGATGAGCCCACCCAGCGCCTCGCCCAGTCCAAAGCGCTGGGCCAGCACGTCGGTGGTAGTGGCCAGGTAGGTGCCCGCCACCCACACGGCCGCTACAGCCGCCGCGAAAATCAACAGCAGTACGGGCAGAGATAAATTATCCATTTAGCTCAAAGGAACCACGGCTGGCGAGCCCCACGGCACGAAACCGCCCGGCTCGCCGGACCGGTGTGTCAGCGTGTGGTGATGGCAGTAGAAAAAAGAACAAAAACGAGGCGTCCGCCGCCGCCGCGCCATTCTTGGCGCGCGCAGGAGAAATACCGAAACGGTCATAGTCATTTGATGTTCATAATCTTACACCCAACTGCATTCGGTGATACTCGTACTAGACCCGAAATACGGGTTTTTGCACTCGGTAGTTACCCGGCCGGTCGCGTGCAACACGCGATGCCTTTTCCTGAGCCGGCCTGCTTTCGGGCGCTGCCCCGCCTCGCCGCCAACCCACGGCCGCCGCAGAAAGTATACCGGATGAAGCATGCCGAGTTGTTTTCTCTTTCCAGCCGCCCGTTCGCCATGAAAAAGGTAATCCAGCAGTTTCCGCCGGCTTACTTCACGCTGGTCATGGCCACAGGCATCATCTCGCTGGCGGCGGAAACGTTAAAAATGAAAGCCATAGCGGAAGGGCTGTTCTACCTCAACCTGGTGGCGTATCCACTCTTCCTACTGCTGCTGCTGCTGCGGGCAGTGCTGGGGTTCCGGGCCATGTGGTCCGAGCTGACTTCGCACGCCCGGGGGCCGCTCTTTTTGGCTTTTGTGCCCGCCACCTGTCTGGTGGGTAGCCAGTTCGTGCTGCTGCGCCACAACCAGGACCTGGGCCGCGCGCTGTGGGCCCTGGGCTTGCTAGGCTGGGCGGTGCTGATGTATTCGCTGCTGCTGGGTGTGAGCATCGGCAAAGAAAAGCCCGACCTGGAACACGGCCTAAACGGAGGCTGGCTGCTGCTAGTGGTAGCCACCGAGTCGCTGGCCGTGCTGGGCGCGAAGCTGGTGCCCACCGGGCCCTGGCCGTCGGAGATCGGCGTTTTCGTCGTCGCGGGCGCGTTTTTATTGGGCAGCTTGCTGTACTTCGTGCTCATCGCCCTACTGTTCTACCGCCTCACGTTCGTGCGGCTGAACGAAGAAGAAGTGGGCGCAGCGTATTGGATCAGCGTGGGCGCCAGCGCCATCACAGTGCTGGCCGGCGCCTCCCTGGCGGACGCCCTGGCGCAGACCCACGCCCTGGCCGACTTGCTGCCTTTCGTGAAAGGCTGGAGCGTGCTGTTCTGGGTGGTCAGCACGTGGTGGCTGCCGCTGGTGGCGGGCCTGCGCCTGTGGAACCACCTGCACACGCGCCCCGCGTTTGCCTACAGCCCGTCGTATTGGAGCATGGTGTTTCCACTGGGCATGTACACGGCCGCCACCCAGCAACTCGCCAAAATCCTGCCGCTGCCCGCGCTCGGTGTTATCCCAACGTATTTTATCTACCTGGCCCTGCTGGCCTGGCTGCTAACCTTCGGCGGCATGCTGCACCACTTGGCCACCGCGGCCAGCCGGCCGCCCCAACCGGCTTAGCAGGCGCTCGAGGGTGGCACGACCGGCGTTGCCCCGCCCTCAGGCCGCCACCCAGCCCCCGCCCGCCCGCGCCCGTACCAGCAGGGCCGCGTGGTGCGGGGCGCGGCTCAGTACTTCCTCGTTGCCCAGCAAAACGAGCTGCTGCCGGGCCCGCGTCAGGGCCACATTCAGCTTGCGGTCGACCCGGCCGGTTTCGTCGGGCGACACCATCAGCTCGAGCTGGTGCTCGTGGTGGCAGCAGAAGCTGACGACGATGACGTCGCGTTGCGAGCCCTGGTAGCGCTCCACGGTGTCGACGCTGACCTGGAGCAAGGCGGGCAAATCGTGGATTTGCGCCAGCTGGGCCAGGCGCGCGCGGATGCGGGCGGCCTGGTTGCGGTAACTGGCGATGATGCCCAGGCTGGTGGCGGGGTCGAAGCGGGGGCCCTCGCCCAGGGCCACGGCCAGGGCGGCGCGGGCCGCCAGGTCGGCTTCCTGGCTCGATTCTTTTTGCGAGAGGTCGTCGGGCTGGCGGCGGGTGGGCACGAACACCAGGCGCTGGTGGCGCAGGGCTTCGCCGAAAGCATCGGCCGCCGGGCCCCAAGCGTGGGGGTTGAGGCTGGCGCTTTGCCAGGGCTCAGGGCTGCGCAGGAGGCCCCCGTAAAAGTCATCGTTAACGAGGGCGGCCAATTCTTCGTGGGCCCGGTACTGGCGGGCCAGCGTGCCGTGGGCGTAGGGCCAGTGCGCCTCGGCCCGCCGGAACAGGCGCTCGAAGTACGAGTTGCGCAGGTTGGTGAGGCCTAGCTCCTGGTGCAGCAGCGCGGCCACGCCGGGGGCCACGGCGCTGCTGGCCGGCTCCTGGGCCACCACGGCGGGCAGCTGGCGGTGGTCGCCGATGAGGATGAACTTCCGCACCTTGGCCAGCAGCGCCAGCATGGGCGCTTCGAGCACCTGACTGGCCTCGTCGACCACCGCCACGTCGAAGCTTTTCAGCAGGAATAGCTCCGGCTTGCCCAGCAGGCTGGTGATGGTGCCCACGTAGAGCGGCGTGCCGGTGAGGCGGGCCCGCACGGTCTGGCGCGAAGGCAGCTCCCGAATCATATTATCCAGCAAGTACGGCCGGTAGGCTGGGGTTGTGCTCAGCCGCGAGCCGATGCGGATAAAGGACAGCCCGGCCGCCACCAGCTGCTCGCAGATTTCGTCCACGGCGCGGTTGGTGTACGCGGCCAGCAGTGTGTGCTGGTCGGCCGCCACGAGGCGCACGGCCAGCTCGCGCAGCACCGAACGGGTTTTGCCGGTGCCGGGGGGCCCGCAGAGCACGAACCAATCGGGCGCGGCCAGGGCGCGGCGCACCACTTCGGCGGCGTCGGTGGCGGGCGCGTCGGTGGGGGCCCAATTGTCGGGCGGGCGCGGGGCGGTACGGGCCAGCAGGCGGCCCCGGCGCTCGGGCGGCAAGGCTAGGAAAGCCGACAGGCCCGCCCACTCGCGCCGGAACGTGTCGAACGTGTCGGGCTCCAGGGCCCAGTGCGAGTGGCCGCGCAGGTAGCGCGGAGCGATGCGTCGGTTGCGCACGGCCAGTACCACGCGGCCGTCGGCCCCCAGGTCTTCGGCCAGCGTTACCTTCACAACTTGCGCGTCGAGGGCGGACAATGATTTGGCAAGAGGCTCTGAGGCAGCGCCTTCAACCTCCTTGGCTGCACGGCGGCGCGGGTAGAGGATGAGCGTATCGCCGGCCCGAAAATTGACTTCACGGCCCCCAGGGGCCCGTTGCAGGACGAGGTGGGGCCCCAGGCCGTCGCGGGCAGTATCGGGGGCGTCGGTGTGGTCTTCTAGTAGGGTCAGCTCGTCGAGCAGGCTAAAGTTTTGGTGTTTACGCTGGGCCGAGAGCCGCCACAGGCCGGCTTGGCCGCCGGCATCGCCGGGGCGGGTGTCATCGCCGAGCAGCGAGAGGCGCATCTCTCGGGCCCCGAAGCGAATAATTTCCAGGCAATAAGCCCGCTCCGTGACGTCGGCAGCGGCCCAGGTGTTGGCCACTTTTTCGGCTTTCTCGCGGGTGAAGGGCGGCAGCTGGGCCAAGTTGGGGCGCAATACGGGGGCCAGCAGGGCCGCCGTATGGCCGGGGCCCGGCGAACGTGCCAGCAGCAATTCGGTGCCCACCACGTAGTTGCGCACGGCCAACAGACGGTCCACCAGCGCGGGGTCGTGGTCCACGCGCCGCACCGGGGCTTGGCCGTTGGCAGCGTTGGAGTACAGGATGCTGGTACGCCCGCGCCCGGCCGTTTCGCCGTCGGCCCCAAACACCGACTCCAGCAGCAGGCGATAAAGCTGGGCCTGGGCCGTGTGGTTGCTCCAGGGTTGGTCGAAGGGCACGCGGTTGCTGCTTTTAAGCTCCACCAAGTCGTAGCCGGTGGCGCTTTCGTGCAGTAAATCGAGCCGCCCTTGCAAGCCGTACGTAGCCGAGAGGAACGCCGGTTCTAAGAAGCAGTCCGCCGGGCGCAGGGGCTCCTGCTGATAGCCGGTGCGCGACGCGGCCACGAAGCCCTGCTGCCGGGTTTCGCGCAGGGTGCGGTGGTGGCGGCGCAAATCGTTGAGCAGCTCGGGCACACCGGTGCGGCTCTGAAACTCGGGCAAGGTGCTCAGCAGCAGCGGCGCCGAGCGAAATAGACGGTGTTTGAGAAACTGATCGAGGTCGAAATCCGTGGCGGCTGGGAGCACCACTGGCTGCTTATCGGTGCCAACGGCTGATAAACCCTCGTTTACGGCGGCGGTACTTGCCGGGATCAATTGCTTTTCCTGGTTGGCCAACTGCCGTGCCGCGTGGCTCACTTCCTCGTCCAGCAGCATATTCACCAGGTTGCCGAGCACCAGCGGG
>JANPOR010000337.1:0-3549 GCA_031428075.1 Hymenobacter sp.
ACGCCTGTTTGATGTTTTTACTCCTCTTCCGCCTCCGGGTCGTCGCTGGTCAAAATCTCCAGCAGTTGCGCCACTTCGGCGGCTTTGGCGGGCTCCTGTAGCTTTTCGAAGCTCATTTGCAGGTTGCGCAGAGCGCGGCGCACGATGTCGAGGTTGGAGCAGGGCTCGAAAAAGATGTCGTTGGGCGTGAGGTTGAGTTGGCCTACGTAGTGGGCAATGTCGGTGCGCGAGAGCACCAGTCCCCGGTTGTAGCAGTTGATGTAAAACGGCACGGCCCCTGGTAGTTCGGACCGGAAGATGAGCACGAACAGGTTGGGCAGATTCACCCCGAACACAGGTAAATGCAACCGCTGGGCCACCAATAGGTAGATAACGCAGAGCGCTAGCGGGTTGCCGCGCTTGGTTTCGATCACGCGCTGGAGCATGGAGTTAGCCGGCGAGTGGAAATGCTGGGTGTTGGCCGCGAACTTATGAGCCCGAAACAGCACGTAGTTCAGCACCTGTACTTGGTCGGCGGGATGCATTTCGGGCCGCATCAGCGTCCAAGCCTCGAAGCGCAACTGCTCGATGGCACGGTTCAGGGCTTGGAGGTCGGCGTCGGGGTACTGATAGGTGTTCAGCAGCCACATGCCTTCGAGCAGATCGGCGGCCCCGGCTTCGCGCCACACGCGCAGGCGCTGCTGCAAACCCTCAAATTGGAGGTGGTGAATCAGATCTTCGAGCCGCTGCTGCTGTTGGGCATCGAGGGTTTCCTCCCACGACTCCTCTAAAAACGGGATGATGCTCTCGCCCAGGTTTTGGATTTCGCTCTGAACGTGGGGAGCTACTTCGGGGTCGTCAAGCAGCGAGATAAGAGCCTTAATTTCTCTGTTGGTCATCAAATGCAAATTAACGCCATCGGGTAACAGAATTAACACTGCGGGCCTGGCTTTGTGTTCAATTCTGCGCTGGATAACGCCTTGCCAGCGCGCTTAGCTCGGCCATACCTGGCCCGCACAGCGGGCACAAAAAGCCCGGCGCCCGCTTAGATCCGGCCGTTGCAGCGCCCGGCGACGGCTAGCGAAAAAGATTCGTTTTGGCTACCTCCAACAACTCGGTGCCGCGCCCGTCCATCAACGCTTTCAAGGCGTAAAGGCCAAAGCCAGCGGCTTGTTTGGCCTCGATGGTGGGTGGAATGCTGAGTTCCTGGCGGCGCACCACGGCGTCGACGACCACGGGGCCGGGGTGGGCCAAGGCCTCGCGCAGCACGCTTTCGAGCCGGCCGGGGTCGCTCACGCGGTAGCCTTTGAGACCGGCGGCTTCGGCCAGGGCCCCGAAGTTGGGGTTGTCGAGCTCGGTGCCGTATTCGAGCATACCGGCAGCCTTCATCTCCAGTTCTACAAAGCCGAGGGCCGAGTTGTTGAAGACGATGATTTTGACCGGCACTTTGTGCTGACGCACGGTCAGCAGCTCGCTCAGCAGCATGGCGAAGCCGCCGTCGCCGCACAGGGCAATCACCTGGCGGCCAGGATAGGCTAGCGCCGCACCGTAGCCCTGCGAGAGGGCCCCGGCCATGCTGCCGTGCACGAACGAACCCATCAAACGGCGGCGGCCGTTCATGTGCAGGTAGCGGGCGGCCCAGATGGTGGGCGTGCCCACGTCGCAAGTGAAAATAGCGTCTTCGGCGGCCAGCTCGTCCAGCAGCCGGACCACGTGCTGGGGGTGCAGCTCGGGGGCCCCAGCCTCGCCGGTGGCCAGCTCGGCGAGGTGCTCGTCGTCTTTGCGGTGGCGCTCCTGGGCGGTCTGCAAATGACCGGCGTCGCTTTTGGGGTGCAGGTGGGGTAGCAACTCGCGCAGCGTGGCGGCCACGTCGCCAGCCAGGCCGACCTCCACGCGGGTGCGGCGGCCAATGTGCGCGGGGCGATTGTCGACCTGCACCACGCGGGCGTCGTCGGGGTAAAACTGGCGGTACGGGAAGTCCGTGCCCAGCATCAGCACGGCATCGGCGTCCATCAGGGCGTGGTAGCCGGCGGGCATGCCCAGCAGGCCGGTCAGGCCCACGTCGTAGGGGTTATCGGGCTCCACGAACTCCTTCCCGCGCAGGGCGTGGACCACCGGCGCTTGCAGGGCCCCGGCCACTTCCAGCAGCTCGGCGTGGGCCCCGGCGCAGCCAATGCCGGCCAGGATGGTGATTTTCTGGCAGTCGTTGAGCAACGCGGCGGCTTGGCCGATATCGGATTCGGAAGGGACCAGGGCACTGCGACGATGTAGCGTGGGCAGACGCACCGCAGGCGCTTCGGTTTTCAAATACGCCACGTCGCCGGGAATGATTACCACGGCCACGCCCCCCAAGCCCAAGGCCGTCGTTACGGCCGACTCTATCACGCGCACCGCTTGGTCGGGTACGGCAATCACTTCGCAGTAGTGGCTGCACTCTTGGAACAGTCGCTCGGGGTGGGTTTCCTGGAAGTAGTCGCTGCCAACTTCTATGCTCGGAATCTGGGCGGCAATGGCCAGCACCGGTACCCGGCTGCGATGACAATCGTACAACCCATTGATAAGATGGGTATTGCCCGGCCCGCACGAGCCGGCGCACACCGCCAAATCACCGGTGAGGTGGGCCTCGGCTCCGGCCGCGAAGGCGCCGCCCTCTTCGTGCCGCACGGCCACGAACTCGATGCCATCACGGGTCCGGATGACGTCGGTGATGCCGTTGAGCGAGTCGCCCACCACCCCAAAGACGCGCTTGACACCGGCTGCTTGTAGAGTGTCGACGATTATTTCGGCTACGGATTTCTGAGGCATGGATTGGAAGGAAAAGGTACTTGCCTAGTACCCCGCCGCGCCGCCAGGGTTACACCCAATTTGGCCCTACACTGGCGTAGCCGATCCAAAGAATTAGAACCCTTTAAATTTTGCTTTAAAAAGCTTATTTAGTTTTTGAGATTCTAAACTTATAGAATCCCATTCGCACACGGAGTTGTAAGCACACGATTGAGTAGCCTGGTCACGCATAATTACAAATTTTACCTTTCCAACATAGTCGCTACACGATTTCTTAGGTATCACTGGTTTACTAACCAATTTATTTACCCACTTAAACATACTGTCTTTTTCAGGCTGATTTATTTTAGATTTTTCAATTTTCTTATTGATTGGTATACGATAAATAACACCCTTAACAGTAGCAGAGTCCCTGAATCTCCAACTTTCAAAACTTATCGAATCACTATACCCTCTAGCAGAAATCGTTGCCCATTCAAACTGTACAAACAAATTACTATATTTTGGCAATTCACAACCATTTATGCCCTGTTTTATTGGTTCGTTATGCTGGTTACAGCTCACGAACGATATTATAATCAATGATTTCAGTGCTAGACATTTCATTTATATTATTGTCATAGTTTATTAAATACATTTTTAAATATGTATCTTGTTACACCTGAATAACTCCCACGTTATACGCCTTCTCGATCGGCGCATGATTCGCCGCCGCAATTCCCTCCGATATAACCTTGCGCGTTTCCAGCGGGTCAATCACGGCATCGACCCAGAGGCGAGCCGCGG
>JANPOR010000338.1:0-8913 GCA_031428075.1 Hymenobacter sp.
CAGGCCCGCAAACAGGGCGAAAACCAAGTATGAAATACTGCCCGCAAGTGGCCGGAAAGTATCTGTCAACGCAGTGAAAAGGCACTGGCTATTTTGCTGGCAAATAGCCCTGCCTGGTTATGCGCTTAGGTGGGAAAGGTTAGTCCCTGCCGCAGGCGGTCGGCAGCCGCGGCATCGTGTGAGGGCAGGTACACCAGCGGGTGCTGCGCCGCGTAGGCCCGTATCTTTTGGTAGGTCACCTGCGTTTGTGAGCGGTCGGCATTCACGCCAGCCATTTCTCCGGCCACCACCTGCGCCTGCGTGTACGAGGCATCTCCGGCAAATAAATAGTGCGCGTCATCGGCCTGAAAGAGCACGGAGCTGTGGTGATGCGTGTGCCCAGGGGTTGCTACCAGCCGCACGTCCCCGGCATCGGTGAGGGCTGAGGATTCCCCAAAAATAGCTACGCTATCCGGCCGGTAGTCTACTAAACGCGGCTTAAACCAAGCCGGGTACAATTCGGGCAGGTTGTTGTAAGGGCGAACAAATTCGGCCCGGTTCACCACGATGTCCACTTTCGGGAAGTAGCGAAGCCCGTCGGTGTGGTCCAGATGCAGATGGGTGAGCACCACATGGCGGATGCGCTCGGTACCAATGCCCAAACCAGCCAGCTGCCGGTCGATTTCCTGCTCCCGGTTGATTTCAAACCGGATAGCTCTGTGGTTAATGTACCGGTCCAAGACCCCTACCCGGTCGAAATAAGTGGGTTCCAGCACTTGCGCGTTTTCTCCCGTGTCCACCACAATCACCCCCTCAGGGTGTTCAATAATCCATACCCAGATGGGCATCAATTCAGTAAACTGCTCGTCGAGCAGCACGTTCACTTTGCGCAACAAATTACCGCCTTTCTCCTGCCGAAAAGCCCTCGTCACGGCCACCGTACCGGTACTGATGGCGTGAATCCGCACGGGGGAGCCGTTCTTTTGCACGGTAGTGGTTTGCACCAGGGGGCCCGTAAAATCAGGTTGTTGCGGCCGCCCGGTGGTCGTTGAACTTGGTCCGCCAAGCGAAGCCAAGCGCGCGTACACAAGGCCCGTGAGCGGTAAGGCAAGGGCTCCGGCAGCCAAGTAGCGGCTGCTCCGCTGAAGAAAATGTCGACGCTCCATGTCGGTGGTCGGTTTGGAGGTGAAAACCACAACAAAGTTCCAGCCAGCTGCACACATGTGCCTGAACGAACTGGCTGTTTTTGATAATCAAGGTTGCGTTAGTAGCTGGACCAAGAGTACGGTAAGCATATAAAGGCTGGGAATGAGCCGCCAAAACGAAGCGGCCGGCCCCTCTCAAGTCATCGGAACGGGAGGAAGCCCACGTGGGAGAATGGATAGTAAGTTGGATTTGCACGCAATATATTGAATTATAGTTTTTTGTTTGCGTATCGTACTTCTTGGTCCAGCCACTAACGCAACCCCACGCTGCAGTAGGCGGTTGGCGGTAGTGGGGTGAAAGCCCCGCCGCGGCGGGTGCGGTAACCGGCCGCGGTCAGCTCGGCCGTAATCTGGGGCAGCGAATACCCCTGGGCCCGCAGTGGTCCGGCCAGGCGCGCAGGTTGCCGGTTAACCTGGGGTTCCCAAGCGTTGGCCTACATGGCCGCCCACCCACTGGCCCGCGCGTCGTCGGTTAAGTTGACCGGCGCGCCCAAGGTAGCACCCCGGGCCGTCCTAGCGGTAAGCGCGTCTTTGGTGCGGCGGGAAATAGCCTCCCGCTCGTGCTGGGCGAGTACGGCGAGGAGGCCCACGGTGAAAGTGTTCGCGTTGGGCCTGTCGCGCAGCACACGAAGCCCACCCTTACGTCGTGCAGGGTGAAGACGAACCCCGCATTTCTAGGTAGCCGGTCCAATCTCGCAATCAACAGCGTCGCCCCGCCCGCCAGACCGCGGCGATGGCGGCCCGCAGCTGGGGCCGGTGGTTATTTCTGATCTTGGTTAAAAGCTTGGGCCAGGAGTTGCATTTGCTTGTTCCTGAACTGGAACTAAGTGCCTACCATCTCCTCGGTAACAGGTCGATTATGCGGGCACACCCCAACTAAATTGGTGCTACCGCAACGCGCATCGTTCGGTAGCATGATGCTACGGGTGCTCGTGTGCAAAGTGCTGCTGCAACAGGGCTGTGACCTTTGCCTGCGTCAGGGGCTTGTTGAGAAAGCCGGCAATGGGCAGCGCTTGGACGCAGGCCAGGTCCACGGGGTGCAGCGAGGTGGTGAGCACGATGATGACAATGGCCCGCTGCTGAGCCAGGGGCATCTGCGCGTAGGCTTCCAGAAAGGCCCGGCCGTTGAGCACAGGCATGTTCATGTCGAGCAGGATGAGGCGGGGGCACGTCGGGCTTTCCGGGGTAGTGCAGGTCTGGTCAAGCATGCGCAGGGCCTGCTCGCCGTTTTCGGCCACGAGTACCTGCTCGGCCACCGCCATACGCGTGAGCAGTAGTTTGTTGAGGAAGTTGGTGGTGGGGTCATCATCGACCAGCAACACGCTAGCTAAGGGCAACATACGGCGGGGGTAGGTTTAGGCAGGGAACGTAACGGTAAAGGTGGTGCCCACGTCGGGCTGGCTCTGCACCGCAATGGTGCCACCGGCATTCTCGATGAGGCGCTTGCTGATGTAGAGGCCCACGCCCGTGCCCTCGACGTGGGTGTGCAAGCGCTGAAAAAGGCCAAAGAGCTGACGTTGTTGCAACTCGCTTATGCCCAGGCCATTGTCTTGCACGGTGAGCACCACAGCCTGGGGCGTTTGCTCGGCGCGCACTTGCACCTGGGAGGGGCGGTCGGGGGCCCGGTACTTCACGGCGTTACTGAGCAGGTTGTACACGATACTGCGCAGGTTAGCGGGCGAGAAGGACACGACCACCTCGGGGGCCACCGCAACGGTAAGCCGGGTTCCGGCCGCCGCGAGGGCAGGGGCCAAATCCAGGCGTACCGCCTCCACCACCCGGGCCAGCTCGACCGGCTCGGCCGGCCCCACGTGGGCCAATTGCAGCCGTGAAATGTCGGTGAGCTGGCCAATGGTGAACTGGAAGCGCGCCACCGTGTCGTCGAGCAAGCCCAGCAGGTGGGCCACCAGCTCGTCCTGCAGCACGGCCGGGGGCAGCGTGTCGCGCAGGGCCAGCACGATGCTCTCGATGTTGATGATGGGCGCCTTCAAATCGTGCGAGGCCGTGTAGACGAACGTGTCTAGGTCCACGTTGGTGCGCGTGAGTTGGCGGTTGCTCTCCTGCAACTCCTGATTGGCCGCGGTCAACTCCTCGTTGAGGGCTTGCACCTGCTGGCGGGCCGCCACCTGGTCCGTCACTTCCGTGCCCACGGCAATGATGCCCACCGGCACGCCCGTGCCGGTGGGACCAAACAAGGCCTGGAAGACAAAGTTGAAATTGCCCACGGGCGACTGGCCCGTGTGCGCCCGCTCCAGCGCGACGGGCATTTCGGTGATGAAGAAGGGCCGGCCGGTGCGCAACACGTCGGCCAGGATTTTTTCGAAGCCCTGGCCGGTGGTGGCGGGCACGGCCTCGAAGTAGGGCCGCCCCACCGTTTCGGCGGCGGGGCGGCCCCACAGCGCGCTGATGGCCGCGTTGGCAGATTCCACGACCAGATCGGGGCCGCGCAGCACGGTAATAGGCACCGGCGCCTGCTCGAAAATGCGTTGCAGCTCGCCCTGCTGCGCCTCGCGCTCCTGCCGGGCCAGCACCTGCTCGGTGACCTCAAAGGCAAAGATGGAGATGCCGGCGGTTTGGCCGTTTTCCCGGTACGCCTGGTAGGTAAGGGTGAAATAGCCCGTGCGGGCCGGCTGGCCGTCGAAGGCGGGCACCACAAACGGAATGTCGGTGCCGGAGTAGGTGTCGCCAGTGCGGTACACGCGGTCCATCAGGTCGATAAAGCCCTGGGCGCGCAGCTCGGGCAGGGCGTCGGCCAGGTCAAGGCCCACCAGCGGGCGGCCGGCAAACAGGGCCTGGTAGGCAGGGTTGACGTACTCGATGCGGTGGCCGGGGGCCCGCAAGAGCTGAATCAGCGCGGGCGTTTGCTCGAACACCTGGTGGAAGCCTTCCCGCTCGTGTACCTGACGCTGAGCGGCGGCCAGCACCTCGGCTTGCAGGGCGGCGGCCTGCTGGCGGGCTGCCACCTGCGCGGTCACCTCAAACCCAAACCCGATGACGCCATCCACGCGGTGCTGCTCGTCGTAGCGCGCTTGCAGCGTAAAATCGAAGTACCGGTTTTCCGAGACGGGGCCGGCGACGGGAATGAGCTGGGCTTGCTCGTAGTGGGTGAGGCCCGTTTCGTACACCCGCTGCAGCGTGGCGTACACGGGCAGCGCGGCCACTTCGGGGAAGGCGGCGCGCACAGGCAGGCCGAGCAGCGTGCGGCCCGGCAGCAGCTGTTGGTACACGGGGTTGACCAGCTCGAACACGAAGTCGGGGCCGCCGTACACGGCAATGGCGGCCGGGGCCTGCCGGAACACGCTTTCCAGGCGGGCCCGCTGGCGCTCGGCGTCGGCGCGGGCGGCCTCGGCCTCGCGGGTGCGCTGCTGCACGCGGGCTTCGAGTTCCTGGTTGAGCTGTTCGGCTTGCCGGCGGGCGAGCACCTGCCCGGTGATGTTGTGGGAAAAATCGAGCACGCCGTCGATGCGGCCCTGCGCGTTGCGCAACGGGTGCAGGGAGAGGTTGAGAAACACCTGCTCCGGCTCGCCGGTGCCGCGGAAGTCGAACCAGCCTTCTATTTCGTAGCCGTAGTACGGCTCGCCGGTCTGATACACCCGGTCGAACAGGGCCACCCTCCCCAACCCGTCGGCTTCCGGGATGCCTTCGCGAAACGGCCGACCGGCAAAGGAGCGGCGCGGGAACAGGCTTTGGTAGGGCGGGTTGACGAACTGGTACACGTGGTCGGGGCCGTGGTAGACGGCCACGTAGGCAGGCAGCTGCATGAGCACTTCGTAGAAGCGCTGGCGCTGGGCTTCGGCTTCGGCGCGGGCGACGTGTTCGGCGGCCTGGCTTTCGCGCAGGGCCTGCGCCACGGCCGAGCGGGGCAGGTCGGCCAGGTCGGTGAAGTTGACCACCAGCAGCTCGCCGCTGCGCTGGGCCACCAGCCGGAGGTAGGTGTCGAGGCCATCGCCCGCGTAGGGCACGTCGTAGGCCACGGCCTGGCCCGTCAGGTAAGCCGTGCGGTACTGATCAAAAATGCCCGTCGGCACACTGTGGGGATAGTATTCGCGGAACGTGCGGGGCGGCTGGGCGGGCAAGCCCAGCAAACGCTGACCGGCCGGGTTGAGGCGGGCAAAGCGGAAATCGACCAGCTCGCCGCCCGCGTCGTAGAGTGGGGCGTAGAGCGCGGCTCCGGTGGGCACCAAGTCAAAAAAAACTTCTAAGGGACTGTCAGGAAACGTCACGCGCAACGAAGGGAAACAAAAACGAATGAATGAAACCTGCAGACCCACCTATCCGGCACGCACGAGGCCGTTATACGGCCAGTGAAGGCAATTGTAAGTTATGCGGGTGGTTACGCTAGCGGTGCTGTGCCAGCATTGTGAAGTTTCCCTGGCCGAGTTTTTTCACGGCCTGTAGCGACCGGGGCTACCTTGCCCCAATCATCGCGAAACTCAGCTTCAAATCACGGCCCAACGCTGCTCGGCCTAGCCAAACCACCTCACGCCCCGGATGGTTGAGAGCAACCCGGACAAAGCGGCCTGTTCAGCATGGGTGCGGCGCTTGAAAAAGCGGGCCTGCTCGTACCAGCAGGTATTGCTGGTGACGTGATAGATGCTGTGGGGGCGGAACGAAACTTCCAGCTGCCTGATGACTTCCCGTCAAAGCAGGCGGATTTACTTGCCAAACTGGTGGTGCAAAAGGTCGTCGAGCGTCATACCCAACTGTAAATTGGCGGTGCCGGTCATGAGAAAGCTGCCCCAATAGCCGCTGAATTTTCTCAACCCAATATTAGCGCTGCAGGTATGCCTGCACATCTGCCGTCAGGAGTCCCACGGCAAGCACGGCATTGCGCAGCCGAGTCTCGGTGCAATTCAACGCCTGGCACCAATAATTGATCTCAATGATGGAAGCAAGATTGATGCGGTTGGCGTCGGCAGGAGGAGAAGGGAGCATGGTGTCTAAACACAAGAGGTAATACAAAGGATGCGTAGACAGGCCGCTTAAGGACCTATATATCGCGCAGGATACTCAGAGAGGTATCTAACGTATGCGCGTCGTCCACGGATCGCCGCTTACACATCCTGTAGTAGCGGAAATCATGAGGTGGTCGATTAAATCTGGACAGAACAGGGTGGTATCTTTCCTTGGTCATGAAAGACACGCCGAAACCCGGCAACCGCCACCCGTACGATGCGGCCTTCCGCGCCGAAGCCTTGCGCCTGGCCGCGCAAAGCCGTTCGACCCACGTCGCCGCCCGGGCGCTCCACACCGACCCGAAACGCCTTTACCAGTGGCAAAAAGCGGTCCAAACGCCAGTGGCCGCCGCCTTGGGAGCCGCCCTGGACCCGGCCACGGCCGCCGAACTGCGCCAGCTGTGGGTCCTGGCCCGGCGGCAGGCGCAGGGGTTGGAGGTTTTAAAAAATGCCATTGCCCGGTGCCTGCTGGGAGCGCAGGCGCTCGCAGGCACCGGCCCAATGAGCCGCTCCCGCTTCCTCGCCGCCGGGCAGACGGGCCAGCAGCGGGCGGTGGGGGGGGGCGTGAAGCGCCGGCCTGGGAAACGGCGCTGGTGAAGGTGTTTGGGGTCCACAAACGCCGCTACGGCACCCGCCGGCTGCAGTGGCTGGCACCAGAACGGGCACCGAGTGGGCCGGCCGGCCATGCGGCGGCAGGGCCTGCACGCGCTGTAGCCCCAGGCCACACCCCGCGCACGACGGACTCCACGCACGGGCTGCGCTGCGCCCCCAACCGGCTGCTGGACCAGTCCAACCCCGCCAGGCCAATCGGGTCTGGGTCTCGGCATCACGTGCCTGCCCCTGGCCAATGGCACGTGGGCCTACTTGTGCGCTTTTCAGGACGTGGCCAGCAAGCAGGTGGTGGGCCGGCACGAGGCGGCCACCATGCCGGAAGAGTTGGTCACCACGGCCTTGCAGCGGGCTTTTTTGGCCCAACCGCCCACCCCGGCCCTCATCGTGCACTCCGACCGGGGCGGCCAGTACTGCGGCAACGCCTGCCGCGCCCTGCTCCACGACCACGGAGCTGTGCGTTCGCAGAGCCGACGCGGCGAGTGCGACGACAATGCCCTGCCGGGTACGACCCAGGCCGAAAACCGACTAAAGGTTTTGGGTGCCGCTGGTCCCGCTTCAAAACCGAAGAACTCGAACGCCGGGAATGGCCTGTTTTCGCCGACTTAGCCGGCGCGCAAGCCAGCGCCGCCATTTATTTTGACTACTACAATCACCAACGCTTGCACGCCAGTATCGGCTATCAGATCCCGTACATTGCTCATCAACAATTACTTCAAACTACTGCCCTAAACTGTCCAGCCTAATTGGACCACCTCAGCTGTTACTGGGGTGCCAAATCTTTAACCGAGGCCCGGCTTTTACGCTTTCCCAGGAGGCGTTTGTTCGGTAGGCAGCTAGAGTCAACCGCTTCCCGTACGGCCCCTGCTTTACGTGGCCGGTCCCAAAAACTTGCTGGGCGCCACGCCACGGGCACGCGCGGGCCGACTCGGGCGCTGTCCGGCCCGCAAAGAAGCCGCCCGGTGCGCTGGCTTTCGGGAAAGCTGGCGCGCCGGGCGGCTTTTTTACGGATCTCCCTACTACATTTTGCTTTTCGAAGCCCGCTTGCCGTGGTGCATTTTGGCCCGGTGCTTCATTGGCATGCTGGTTTTGCTGTTTTCCATGGCCTCCTCTTTCTTGGTTTCCATTTTTTCTTCGGACTTGGCCGCCGGCTTGGTGCCTGCTGCTGCCGGCATGGTGCCTTGGGCGTTTACGCCGGCGCTGAAGCCGATGAAGGCGAGCGCGGCTACGAGGGTGAGGGTGGTTTTCATGGGAAGGAACAAAAAGGGTTGAGGTTGAAATATGCCCAAAGATGCGCTTTTTTGTCGAATTTCCACCCGAAGCCGGCCAAAACCGGGCGACTTACAGTAGTTTCCAGGTTGACGTACATTTCTTGCTGCTGCCGCGTGGGCCGCGCGGCGCGGGCCGGGACCACCTCTTGGCCCTGCTGGCCGGCCACGGCCGGCTCATCCGCCGCCGCAAACGGCGCGTGGTCACCGCCCGAGCGTGGCTGCCGCTGTTGCGCCGCCCCGGCCTCATCGGGCGCCTGACGGTGAGCGGGGCGGAACAGGTTTGGGTCAGCGATAGCACGTACGTGCGCCTGCGCAGCGGCTGGAGCTACCGGCGCCCGATCAGGGACCTGTATTCGCACAAAATCGTGGGCGCGTGCCTGCACCCCGACCGGTCGGCGTGCGGCACGCTCACGGCCCGGCACCCGGGCCCTGGCCGTCCGCACCCAGCCGCAGCGGTTGGGTCATCCCTCGGACCGGGGCTTGCAGTACGCCGCCCGCGACGGGGGCTTGCTGGAAAGCCGCGGCGTGGCCCTGGGCATGGCCCAATGCGGCGACCCGTACGAAAACGCGGTGGCCGAGCGGGTCAACGGCACCCCGCAGGATGCATGTGGCAGGGGCGATGCCCGGCTTTGCCCGGACAGACGCGCTGGTGGGCCGGGCGGGCCCACGACGAGCGGCGCCCGCACGGCAGCGGCGACTTTCTGACCCCGAGCCGGGCCTGCGAGCAGGAAGAGTCCCCGGTGCGGCGCGGGGAAAATTGCTATCAGCCGGCGGCTATCCCCGCTCCAACCGGACCCACCGCCCAAGCAGCAAAAATAAGTCTGGTGCGCATCTTCGTTTCCCTGTAAAGTTCAATCTGGATCATTAACCCGGCCTGTAAAGCGCAGGCCGGAT
>JANPOR010000339.1:0-1557 GCA_031428075.1 Hymenobacter sp.
GAAGGCGGCACGCTGGATGAGCTGAAGGCGTCGGCGTGGCTGGCCGAACAAATCCGCGCCATCGGCCTGCAGCCGGCCGGCGACGACGGCACGTATTTTCAGTTTTTCCATCTCCAACGCACCCGGCTCACCAAAGCCAGCCGCGTGAGCTTCGGCACCAAGCAATTGCGCCTGAACGAGGAGGGCGTGGTGGTAACGCCCACCAATGCCAGCGTGACGGCGCCGCTTGTGTTTGTAGGTACCGGCACACCGGCAGAAGTGGCGAAGGTAGATATCAAGGGCAAGGCCGTGGCCCTGCAAATTTCGGGCGCGCCCGCCAATGGTGCCAGCTACTGGAGCTATATGTTCGGCAAGCTCACCACCCAGACCGCAGAGCTTGTGAAGGGTGGTGCGGTGGCGGTGGTGTTCGTGTCGGATGCCCCGGCCCAGGCGCTTTATGATCATTGGGGCCATATTTTCGAGCGTGGAGAATATGGCCTGCCTGGCGATGTCAACTTGAAGGTGCTCAGTCAGGCCCCCACCATCTGGCTACCTATGAGTGCCATGAGTTACGTGCAGCAAGCCGGCCAGCAGTTCAGTGCCAACCTGAAAGTGGAAACCTTCCTGTATCCATCCGTGAACATTGTAGCCAAAGTGCCCGGCACCGACGCCAAGCTGAAAAGCGAAAACGTGCTGTTTAGCACTCACCAAGACCACGACGGCGTGCGGGCCCCGGTAAAGGGCGACTCCATCTACAACGGGGCCGACGACAACGCCACCGGCTGCGCGGCCCTGCTGGCCATCATGCGGGCCTTCAAGCAGCAGCCCGCCCGGCGCTCGGCCCTGTTTGTGTACCACGGCGCCGAGGAGCGTGGCTTGTTGGGCTCGAAATATTACTCGGCCCACCCCACGGTGCCGCAGGCAAGCATCGTGGCCGTGCTGAACGCGGAAATGATGGGCCGCAATGCCGCCGACTCGGCCGCCCTGCTAGGTTCTATCCCGCCGCACCTCAACTCTTCTGATTTGGTGAAAACTGCCCTGGCCGCTAACCAAGCCGGCCCAAAGTTTAAGCTCGACACGGAGTGGGACAAGGCCTCCCACCCCGAAGGCTGGTACTTCCGCTCCGACCACCTGCCCTACGCCCAACTCGGCATACCGGCCATTATGTACACTTCGCTGCTGCACGTCGATTACCACACGCCCCGCGACGAGCCCAGCCGCATCAACTACCCCAAACTGACCAAGATGACCCAGTGGATGTACCTCACCGGTTGGGCCGTGGCCAACCGCACGGCGCCCCCTGCCCGCGAGCCCGGCTTCAAGCTGGAACAGTAGGGTGGTGCGACGGCAATAGCCGCGACAACTCCCATGGGCCTATGTCGCTGGTTAATAGTGATAATTCGATTAGGTAAAACTTTAGATCCCTACCTTCAAACCCACTTACGCCACCATGACGAAACCCTTTCTCACCGCTTTCACGGCGCTTTGCCTGGCGGCCAGCTTGCCGGGCTTGGCGCAGAAAAAACCGGCGCCCGCGCCAAAAGCCGCTTCTAACGCGGAGGCTGCCATCCGCGAGAG
>JANPOR010000340.1:0-6546 GCA_031428075.1 Hymenobacter sp.
GGTGAAAAACTAAATTTTTTTCCGCGCCGCAAAGCCCCCGTTTTTGCCCGGTACACCCGGGGTAAAAACGGGGGCTTTACCGTTCAGACCCCGTGGGCCACCCGTTAGCTTTGGACCGAAGCTGCACCCGAACCCGAAGGAATTGCTGCAGGTAATTGTACTTTAGACAACCCGGGCGACGGCGGGGGAGGAACAGACAAGGCAGCGCAGCAAATTTGAAAAACTATCAAGCTCCAAGGCAACGTAATAACTAGAAAAAATAATTTTTAATTAAATATATAAAACGTATGAATATTCATTGAACAAGTGTCTAAATAAATTTAATAATCAAGTATATAATAATAAAATTAGTTTTTATAAAGATTATCTATTAGTTTTTCGTCAAAATTAACGCGGATTTGCCAATATTAAATTTTGGTGAAGTTGGTATCAGAGTGGCACTATTGTGTTTTTCCTTCCCCAAATGTTCTCATGCTCTTTTATTTTTCAACTGAATGAAAGCTGTAATTCTAGCCGGCGGGTACGGCACACGCATCAGTGAAGAAAGCGGGGTGCGGCCAAAACCAATGATTGAGATTGGGGGTAAACCCATCATTTGGCACATCATGAAAATATATGCCCACTACGGCATCACCGAATTTGTGGTGTGCTGCGGCTACAAAGGGTACATGATAAAGCAGTATTTTGCCGACTATTTCCTGCACAACTGCGACGTCACGTTTCGCATGGACCGCGACGAGATGCAAGTGCACCACTCCCACGCCGAGCCTTGGACGGTCACGCTGGTAGACACTGGCCAGGGAACCATGACGGGTGGGCGCCTGCGCCGGGTGCGCGAGTACATAGGCAATGAGACGTTTTGCCTCACCTACGGCGATGGTGTAGGCGATGTTGATATCCAAGCGTCCATTCGGCAGCACCGCGCTACCGCTGTTCAGGCTACGCTCACGGCGGTGCGTCAGCCGGGCCGCTTCGGGATATTCAATCTATCCGAGGACAGCGACCGGGTGGGCAACTTCATGGAAAAGCCCGAGGGCGAGGTCACGCCGTGGATCAACGGGGGGTTTTTCGTGCTGGAGCCTAGCGTGTTCGACTATATTGAGGGCGATGAAACGGTGTGGGAAAAAGGACCTCTTGAGAAGCTGGCTGCTGCTGGGGCCCTCACTGCTTACCGGCACACGGGTTTTTGGCAACCGATGGACACACTGCACGACCGAAATTTGCTGGAGAACTTGTGGAACGCCAACAAAGCCCCTTGGAAAGTATGGGGCAAAACGCCCGTTCCTGCGCCAGTTGCTTCTGACGGGGCTCCCAAAGCCGCCGCGCCGCTGACGGAAACTATAAGCGCCACCGCTGGCTAAGCCGCGTTGGCGTCCCCGTGTCGGTCCAAAACTGCGCTTCCTGCAACGGCTGGGCGCGCGGTAAGCCTTCATTTTAGTTTGATTTAAACTCACTCTTTAACCGGTTTCGCATGGCTATTCCCACGCGTATTTTGATTACGGGCAATATGGGCTACGTGGGCCCCGGTGTGGTGCGCCACCTCCGACAAAGCTTTCCCACCGCTGAGCTCATCGGTTACGACACGGGCTATTTTGCTCATTGCCTCACCGGATCTACCCGCCTCCCCGAGTCGCGCCTCGACCGGCAGGTCTTCGGCGACGTGCGCACGCTCCCCGCCGAATTGCTGAAGGGTGTGGACGCCGTGGTGTACTTGGCGGCCATTTCCAACGACCCCATGGGCCAAACCTACGAAGCGGTAACTTTGGACGTGAACCACCGCGCCGGTATCCGGCTGGCCGAGATGGCCAAGGCGGCTGGGGTACGGGCGTTTGTGTTTGCCAGCAGTTGCAGCATTTACGGCGCCGGTGGCGAAGGCGCCAAAACCGAGGATTCGGAACTGAACCCACTTACAGCCTATGCACGCTCAAAGGTGCTAAGCGAGCAAGACCTAACTCCGCTGGCCGGCCCGGAGTTTACGGTTACGTGCCTGCGCTTCGCCACGGCCTGCGGCTGGAGCGACCGGTTGCGGCTCGACTTGGTGGTAAACGATTTCGTGGCCGGGGCTGTGGCGGGTGGCGAAATTAATATCCTCAGCGACGGGTCGCCCTGGCGGCCACTCATCCACGTGCTCGATATGGCCCGCGCCATCGAATGGGCCGTGGCACGTGAAGCAAGCAACGGCGGCGAGTTTTTGCGTGTGAACGCGGGTTCCAACGAGTGGAGTTACCAAGTATGGGAGTTGGCCGACGCAGTGGCCGCCGCCATCCCTGGCACCCGGGTGAGCCTGAACGCCTCCGCCCCGCCCGACAAACGCTCGTATCGGGTCGATTTTTCCCTGTTCCGGCAGTTAGCGCCTGATCATCAGCCCTTGCGTACTTTGGCTGGCACCATCATTGAGTTGCGCGACGGTCTGCAGGCGATGGGTTTCCACGACGCGGCGTTCCGTAACTCGCCCCTCATGCGCCTGCGCGTGCTCGGGGACCTGCGCGCGAGCGGCGCTTTGGGCCCTGACTTGGCTTGGGAACACAATGAGGCGCCCGAGCCAGCGGAAGCCCAGGCGTGATGCTGATTTTTCAAGTGCCTGCTTCCTTTTAATTATGATTTTTACCGAAACCAAGCTGCTGGGCGCTTTCATCGTCGATGTGCAGCGCCTGAGCGACGAGCGCGGCTTTTTTGGCCGCTCGTGGTGCGAAGATGAATTTGCGGCCCACGGCATTCTTATGCCCCCGGTGCAGGCTAACCTGTCGTCGAACCCCCGCAAGGGCACGTTGCGCGGAATGCACTACCAGTTGCCGCCTCACGAAGAAACCAAGCTGGTGCGCTGCACCCGCGGCGCCATCTGCGACATCATTGTGGACTTGCGCGAGGAGTCGTCCACCTACAAGCAATGGGTTGCCGTGGAGCTGACGGCCGACAATTTCCGGATGCTGTTCGTGCCCGGCCGGTTCGCTCACGGCTTCCTCACCCTTGAAGATAACTCTGACGTGGCCTACCAGGTATCGGCTAAGTACACGCCGGGCGCGGAGCGTGGCATGCGCTGGAACGACCCCGCTATCGGCATCGAATGGCCTTTTGAACCGGTGCTGGTGTCCGCCAAAGACAGCGCCCACCCTAATTTTCAATCCCTGTCCGCCGCCGTGCTCTAGGCGCGCCTGGTCTCCTCAATTCAACCTTCTCTGACTCATTCGCTATGCTTATTGTTGATACCGCCCTAGCGGCCCGCGCCCGCGCTGGCAATCCCATCCGGGTAGCTGTGATTGGCGCTGGATTCATGGCGCGGGGCGTGGCCCGGCAAATTTGCCGTTACGTGCCCGGCATGGATCTGGTAGTAATCGCCAACCGTACGCTGGCTAATGCCCGGCAGGCCTATGCCGAAACCGATGTGCTCGACGTGGCCGAAGTGGGCACCGTGGCCCAACTCGAAGCGTGCATCCAGCGCGGCCAGCCTGCCATCACCGACGACGCCTTGCTGGCCTGCCGCGCCGACGGCGTCGACGCCATTATCGAAATTACTGGGGCAGTCGAGTACGGTGCCCACGTGGTGATGGAAGCCATCAAATACGGTAAGCACGTGGTACTGCTCAACGCCGAGCTGGACGGTACCGTGGGGCCCATCCTCAAGGTATACGCCGACCGCGCCGGCATCGTGTACACGGTAGCCGATGGCGACCAGCCCGGCGTGACGCTCAACCTAGCGCGCTTCGTGCAGGGTATTGGCGTGAAGCCCGTGCTGTGCGGCAACATCAAGGGCTTGCACGACCCCTATCGGAACCCGACCACCCAGGCGGGCTTTGCGAAGCAGTGGGGCCAGAACCCAAGCATGGTCACGAGCTTCGCCGACGGCAGCAAAATCAGCTTCGAGCAGGCTGTGATTGCCAACGCCCTCGGCATGCGGGTAGCCCGACGCGGGATGCTGGGCCCCACCGTGGCCCCCGGGGCCCCCGTGACCGAAGCCGCCTCGTGGTTCCCGACCGAGGAGCTGCTTGATGGTGGCCCGGGCATTGTGGACTACGTGGTGGGAGCCAGCCCGGGGCCGGGTGTATTCGTGCTGGGCACCGTTGACGACGCCGTGCAGCGGCACTACCTCAACCTTTACAAGCTTGGACAGGGGCCCCTGTACTGCTTTTATACGCCTTACCACCTGTGCCATTTCGAAACACCGACTTCGGTAGCACGAGCCGTGCTGTTCCAGGACGCTGCCCTGGCCCCTCGCGGACCCATGTATGTAGAGGTGATAACGGCCGCTAAGGTACCGCTGGCCGCTGGACAAGTGCTTGACGGCATTGGCCACTACCACACCTACGGCCTAGCCGAAAACGCCGACGTGGCCCAACGCGAAAACCTGCTGCCCCTGGGCGTGGCCGAAGGCTGCACGCTGCGCCACGAAATCCCCAAGGACCAGGTGCTGACCTACGACGACGTGGTGCTGCCCGAGGGACGGCTTATCGATCAGCTGCGCCGCGAGCAGGCTGTTCACTTTCAAACGGCCACCCGGCCGGCCCTGGCGTAGTGGCAACTGCCCAACTTGCGGGGGCCCGGGTGTTCATCACTTCCGCGTATACCGACGACGAGCCCATCGGGGCCTTTCGGGAGGCGGCGGTGGCCGACAAGCATGGCCGCCACTGCGTGACCGATGACCCAGCCGCCGCCGACCTTATTCTGTTCGTTGAGAACTCGCGTTACCACGACGACCCGTTCTTCAAAAAACTAAAAAGCCACCCGCTCGTCCGGCAGTACCCGGGCAAGGTGTTCATGTATAATCCGCACGACGAGCCGTGGCTGGTGCTGCCGGGGCTTTACACCTGCATGAGGCACGAATTGTTCGACAGCACGCGCGTAGCGGCTTGTTCGTACATCGAAAAGATAAACGATTACATCTACTGCGACTTTGGTACGGAGCCCAAGCAGCTGTATTCGTTCTACGGCAACTTGCAGATGCGCGTGCGTTGCGAACTGCGGCACTTGCAACACCCACGGGGGGTAGTGAAGGAATGGAAACTTGGCTTGTACTGCGAAGACAGGCCGAAAGATCCACAGTTAGAGTATGCCGCGCTGCTAACCGACAGCAAATTTGTGCTTTGCCCCCGCGGCATCGGCACGTCGTCGGTCCGCTTGTTTGAGACGATGCAGGCCGGGCGGGTGCCCGTTATCATTTCCGACGATTGGGTACGGCCCCAAGGCCCGGCCTGGGATGAATTAGCTGTGTTCGTGCCGGAAAGCCAAATTGCTCAAATCCCGCGCCTGCTGGAGCAAACCGAGGCGCAATGGCCCGCCATGGCTGCCCGGGCCCGGGCGGCCTGGGAGGAATTTTTCGCTCCCGACGCGATTTTTCATTACTTCGTCGAGCAACTTTTGCCGCTCCGTGAACCAAGAAAAACCATGCGGCTTGGGCTTGGGCTCTATCACAACGTCCAATTTGCCAAGCACTACTTGCGTTTCAAGGTATTGCGACGCGCCAAGCGATTCTTCGAGCACTATTTCTCGTCCAACATGTCGCCAAGCAAGCATCCGACTACCAACGCGTAGCCGTGGGGTCCAAGTATCCTCGAATCGTTGCTGTTAGTTACTTAGTTGCAGCCCTCGCTGGCAAGATTAAGCAATGCCCAATCCAGTGGAAGTGGTAAGTAAGGGTATTAACAGATATGGACATGGCTTTTGGAGAACCAAGTTAATGGCTCATTTCGCGCTTGCTTGTGCTCGAAATAAGCCCACACGCGGCTGGGGTTGCCTTCGTGAAAGTAATACCACTTGCTTTTAACCAACCCGTAAGTTCTGCAGCGGCCACGCTCGTTTTAGTGAAATAATGCAGCTGCCTCTTGGATTGCTGGGATGAAAATGGCCTAATCTGGCTTGTACGTTTTCGATGATTGATGCCGCTCATGGGCTTGACGATGGAAGTGGCAAGAAGTAAGTCGTTGAGGGCCCCACCACTCCGCCGCTACACTTCCACCTTGAGCGTAGCGGCCCGGCCGGTCACCTCAAACATCTCGCCGTGGGGCACAATGGTGATTTGACCGTACTCCTGGAGCAGCATTTTGTAAGCCTCGGCCACCGGCCGGGGCTTGCGGTCGAGGTCGTAGAGGCCGCAGGGATTCACGGTGCCGGTCGCGGTGGCCAGGCCTTTGTCCCAGTCAATCTGGTCGATAAGCGAGTACCACGTGAATCCCATCACCGGCACGCCTTCCTTGCGCATCCTGAGGATGTTGACCCACTGCTTCCAGAGCCAGGTAGGAGCCTCTTTGGCTTCGAACACGTTGGTTTCGGTGTGCATCACCGGTTTTTTGTACCGCGCGTAGTAATCATGGGTGATATTGTACCAGCCCAACACGTCCACACTGGTCACGATTTCGCCGGTGGGCAGCATAATTCGCTCGTTGCGGCCATAGTAGTCATTGCCCATTACCTGGTAGCCGGGCGGCTCGCCAGCCATAAACCAGTCGTACTCGCGGCGGGTCATACCGTTGTCGTATAGATAGTTAAGTACTTCGCCCTCGGGGTGCTTACCGTAGAGTAAATCGAGCGAGGCAAAGCGCAGCTTGTTTTGCA
>JANPOR010000341.1:0-8571 GCA_031428075.1 Hymenobacter sp.
TGGTCGAGGCCAGGGTCGAGGCCGCACTCCATCAAGAAGGTTAGGCCGGCCACCGCCGCATCGGCGTGCAGGGCCTGAATTTCGGGACCCACGTAGCTAGCCGTGGCCAGGTGGCAGTGGTTGTGCAGACAGGCACGCGCAACCATTGGGTGCAACGAGGCTGGCAGCATCGATACGACAATATCGGCCTCCGCCACGCGGGCATTCAGGGCGTCGTCGTCGGCCGCATCGAAAGGAACGGCCCGGGCGTAACCGGAGTGGGCCGCCAGCACGGGGGCCAAGTGGGCAGGGTTAGCGTCGGCCACGGTCAGGAACCAGCCCTCGGAAGGCGCGTGGTGGAGCAGGTACTGGATGAGCGAGGCGGCTGAACGGCCGGCCCCGAGCAGCAGCAAGCGGGTTGTTATCATGCGGGCAAATGTACACGGCCCCGGCGTCCAACTCCGGTGCAGCGCCTACCTTTGTCGTCCCATTTTGCCATTTGCATGGCCCGCACTCCCCGCCAGCTTGCCCTGGCCTACGACGAACTCGACACTCCTGCCGACCTCTCCCCCACCGAACTGCTAGTGTGGGGCGCCGCCCGCGCAGCCACTGCCCGCGCTTATGCGCCCTACTCGCGCTTCTTCGTGGGGGCCGCCCTGCTACTGGCCGATGGCAGCATTTTCCAGGGAGCCAATCAAGAAAACGCCGCTTACCCCTCGGGCCTCTGCGCCGAACGCACCGCTTTATTTGGCTTGGCGGCCGCCCAGCCGGACCACCCTCCTATCGTGGGTATGGCCGTGGCTGCCCGTCCCGCCGAAGGCAATTTTGGGCCCGCTATGCCCTGCGGGGCCTGCCGCCAAGTTATGTTGGAGTACGAGCTGCAGCAAGGCCAACCCGTTCCGCTGCTACTGCCCAGCCGGCACGGCAGCATCCTGCGCTTCGCTTCACTGGCGGATTTGATGCCTTTCACTTTCTCGGCCGAGGACCTGCCCGGCGCGCAATAGGCCAGCAATTGTAACCTCTACTCCTGTAAAGCGCATGACCGAGCACCACCTGACTGTGCAGCGCACAGCCCGCTACCACCAGCTCAGTACGCCGTCAGCCGCCACGCGGCACGTGTGGTTTGTCTGCCATGGTTACGGCCAGTTGGCGGGCTTTTTTGTGCGGCACTTTGCGGCCCTGGCCGCGGCCGACCCAACCCTGGTGGTGGTAGCACCCGAAGGGCTTTCGCGATTCTATTTACAAGGCAACGACGGCCGCGTGGGCGCTAGCTGGATGACCCGCGACAGCCGCTTGCACGAAATCGACGATTACGTGGGATTCTTAAATCAACTCGCCGACCGCGTCTTATCCCAATGCACAGCCGATGTGCGCGTTACCGTGCTGGGCTTTTCCCAGGGCACGGCCACTGCGGGGCGCTGGCTGGCCCGGGCAGCGTTCCGGCCGGCGCGCTTGGTACTGTGGGCAGGCGCTTTTCCGCCTGATGTAGATCCAGACGCGGCGGGCCGTTTGCTTCGGGGCCTTACGGTGACACTGGTGGCGGGCGACCGCGACGAATACATGACCCCCGACTTGGTCAAAGAGCAGCAGGCGCACCTAAAACGGCTCGGCGCAGCACCAGCCCTGCTCACCTTCGGCGGCGGGCACGAGTTAAATCAAGAAGTTATAGCCCAATTAAGCCAATCCGAGGGGCCCCTGGTTAGCCCGGTTGCCGAAAAATGGTCGAAGCTGCGCCTTGAGCCGTAGGCAAAATCAGCACATCGGCGATATTGACGTGAGCCGGGCGCGTCACCACGAAGGCAATGACGTCGGCGATGTCCTCCGCCCGAAGCGGCGTGTACCCTTCGTACACTTTCGCGGCCCGCTCAGCATCGCCTTTGAAGCGCACCTCCGAAAATTCGGTTTCTACGGCACCTGGGTCCACCTCGGCCACCCGTATGCCAAAAGGCAGTAAGTCGAGCCGCATGGTTTTGGTGAGCATAGCCACCGCTGCCTTACTGGCGCAGTACACGTTGCCATTAGCGTACGCGTCGCGCCCGGCAATGGAGCCAATGTTGACGATAAAGCCGCTTTTGCGGGCCGTCATGCCCGGCAACAGGGCGTGGGTCACGTTCAACAGGCCGCGCACGTTGGCGTCGAGCATGGTGTCCCAATCGCGGGGGTCCCCGGTCTGGACGGGGTTGAGGCCGTGGGCCCCACCGGCATTATTTACCAGTACGTCCACGGCGGCGAATTCGAGCGGCAGCCCGATGACGGCAGCCGTCACGGCGTCGCGGTCGCGCACGTCAAATTCCAGCACGTGTACGGGCACAGGAGCCAGCTCAGCGGCCAGCGCGTCGAGGCGGTCGCGCCGGCGGCCCGTTACCACCAACTGGCAGCCTGCTTTGGCCAGGGCCACCGCCGTAGCCCGACCAATACCTGACGAGGCCCCTGTTACAAATGCCGTTTTCATACGTGGTGATTGCTAAAATTGCGCTGCCGGGCAGCTTAGTTTTGAATGTTGAGGTACAGCGTCACGGTGTTAGTACGCAAGCTTTGCAAACTCTGGCTATACGCATTGGGGCGGTCGATAAGCAGGTTGCGCAAGCCGTGAGAAAATCGCAGCTCCGGTGCAAACTTGAACAAAGGGTAGAATAAATCCAGCCCCACGCCATACTCCAAGGTAATATCGTTATCGTTCACTATCAACTGGTTGCGAACAAGATCGGTGCGACGGGTAGTCACGCTCACGCTGGGCTTCACACCCGCCAGCATGTACACCCGGGTATTGCGTCGCCGCTCCGACTGGTATTTTAGCAGCACCGGAAAATCGACTACCGTTGAGCTGATTTCCTGCGTGTATACCGTATCAGGCTGGGAGCTGTTACGGGCCCCAAACTCCACGCGTCGGGTGCGAAAGTTCACGCCCGGCGCAAATCGCAAGATGAACGGTGACCGGGGGTTACCCAAGCGTATGTCACCAATGATGCCTACGCCAAAGTCGGGGCTGATGATGGAGTTAGCCGTTAAGTTCTGCTTTCGGATGTACGTGGCCGACTGCTCTAGAAAGAACCGCGAAAAGCCAGGCGCGAAGTATAAGCCGGGATGAAACCAACGGCCGTCGTAGTTTGACAAGTTGGCCACCGTCACGCCCTTCAGGTCGCCGCCCTTGCTACGGTTAGCTCTAGCAAGGTGCCGTTGCTGGGCTCGGCCGGCCAGGGGCAGAGCCAATACCAGTATCAGGACCAAGAGCCGGCTCAGTTGTGGGCAGTGTAAATGGAGCTGATGCCGAAGGTAAGGGGTTGCCATGCAGGGTTTTTAAAGCCGACCCGGGCCAGAATAGCCAGAAAGTCGGGGCCGTCGGGGAATGCCTGCACCGATTCGGGCAAGTATGTGTACGCAGCCCGGTCCTTGGAAATCAGTTTCCCAAACACGGGCAGCACCCGACGAAAATAAAAATTATACACTTGCTTAAGCGGAAATGCTGTGGGCTTGCTGAACTCCAGAATCACGAGCTTGCCGCCGGGGCGCAACACCCGGCGCATCTCGGCCAGGCCTACTTCCAGGTGCGCGAAGTTGCGCACGCCAAACGAAGCCGTCACGGCATCGAACGCGCCGTCGGCAAAAGGCAGATTTTCTGAGTCGCCTAATTCCAGTTGGATGCGGTGACCAAGGTGTTTTTCTGCCAGCTTACGCCGGCCTACGTCGAGCATTCCTTCCGAAATGTCCACGCCCGTTATTTGAGCATCGGGCGCGACGCGCAGGGTTTCAATGGCAAAGTCGGCCGTGCCGGTAGCAATATCCAGGATTCGGGCCGGGCGCATGGCCTTTAGTTCATCCACCGCCTTGCGACGCCAATAAATATCGGTGCCGGCGCTCAGGAAGTGGTTGAGAAAGTCGTACTTGACCGCGATGCTGTCGAACATCGTGGCCACCTGCGACTTCTTATCGGCGGAATCTTCTTTATAGGGAACAACGGCCATGGGTGTGCAAAGAACGACAAAAAGCGGGAAACGATGTTATCCCAACGCCTGGGGCCCAGTTTTGTTTGACACCGTCTCACCCGGGGGCCCGCAAAAAAGCGGGCCGGGCTCTATGCCCAGCCCGCTTAGAGCACTGTTGTCAGAGCTTATTCCGACTTGACTTTCACTTTGTCTTTAGCGCCGCTGGCGTCTTTAGCCTTCGAATCTAGTCCGCCGTCTTTCGACACGGTTTTGGATTTTTCGCCGGCTGGTCCTTTGGTTTTAACCTTCACTTTGTCCGAATCCTCATCCACCTTAGTTTTCACCTTGGTGCCGTCGGCCATCTTAGCTTTGCTCTTGCCGGGCAGCGGAGCCTGTGGCATAGGGGGCGCCATGGCCCCGCTTGCTGGGGCAGGGCTTGGGGCCGTTGCGGGGGGCTGTGTTGGCGCCGGCATTTTCTCACCTTCTTTCAGGACCACGCGGAATTCATCGCGACGGTTGAGCTGCATATTCTCCGGCGAGTCGTTTGGAGCTGCGGGGCGGCGCTCGCCGTAGCTCACCGTACTCAGGCGAGTTCCAGTTACTCCTTTAGTCGTCAGGTATTTCACTGCGGCGTTGGCACGATTCTGACCCAAGACCATGTTGTACTCGTCGGTGTTACGCGAGTCGCAATGGCCTTCCACCTGAATGTTCATGCCGGGAGCAGCAATGAGTTTTTGGGCGATGTCATTCAGCACCACAATCGACTCCGGCCGCAACTTATACTTGTCGGTGTCAAAGTAGATTTTCTTGAACGGATACATCGCGGCCGACGAGGTGTCGATGTACGCAATGTAGAAGTTCTTGGTGACGGTAGTCGAATCATTGGTCGAAACCGGAATAGCGAATTCCTGTGTTTCAATGTTTTTACCGTCTTTGCTCACCGCTACTTGGTAGGTACGGCCCGAGAGTACGGCCACCCGATACGAGCCGTCGGGCTTGCTTACATCGCGGAAACTCAGCGGCGTATTATCAGCTTGCTTACCACTAAATACCAACTCGATGCCAGGAATTACCGTGGTGCTATCCTTGCCGAAAATCTTTCCTTTAACGGTAGCGTTCTTGATGTAGCTGATGGTATAAATGTCCTTCTCGCCGTAGCCGCCGATGCGGTAGCTGCTCAGGTAAGCATACGAGCCGTCGGGGCTCAAGCGGTAATAACTGTCGTCATCGGGCGTGTTGATAGGGTAGCCCATGTTCTCTGGGGCTCCCCACTTGTGCCCAATGCTGTCGTAGGCGCTTTTGAAGACGTCGTAGCCGCCCATCGTGTTGTGGCCGCGCGACGAAAAATACAGAGTTTTTCCGTCCTTGCTCACGTACGGGCTGTCGTCGTCGTACTTGGTGTTGATGGCGCCGCCCAGCGATTTGGCAGGGCCCCAGTCTCCATCAGCGCCCCGGGTCGAGTAGTATAGGTCGAGCGTGCCGTCTTCCGAGTACTTGCCGGTCGAGAAATACAAGGTCTTGCCATCGGGCGTGATGTACGCGTCTGACTCAAAGCTTTTCGAGTTGATGTTGCTATTAAGCTTTTTGGGGGCTGCCCATTCCCCATTTACTTTGTCTGACTCGTAGATGTCGCCGTTATCAGTGTCGCGGTACATTAACAGTTTCGAATCATTATCAAATACCTGAATCGAAGCGTCGTGGCCTTTGCTGATGAGGGCTTGTCCTAACGAACGGGGCTTTTCCCAGTTCTCGTCATCGATGCGGCGCGATTCGTAAATATCTTCGTAGTATTCGCCATCAGCAGCGATTTTTTTGTTGTCGGTGGCCGTTCCTTTAAACTGGCCACGCGACGTATAAAGCAGTACTTTATCGTCTGATGAGATCACCGGGCTGTGCTCGGCGTACTGGGTATTGATGGTCGGCCCCAGGTTCTTGACGAAGATGTCCTTGGGCGAATTAAACAACACTTTAGCGTTCTTAGAGTGCTGGATCAACTGCGCGACCTCCTGACGCCGAAACTCGGTGCTTTTCCGGGGTTTCAGCGTGGCATTATAGGCCTGATAGTGGGCAATGGCCTCATCGAAGTTGTAGTTGAGATGGTCGACGCGGCCGAGCCAATACTCAACGTCCTTCGACACTTTAGGCTTGAGGCGCTGCGCTTTATAAATGTAGTCGCTGGCTTTTTCCTTGTCAAAGCTTAGGTACGAGATGCCAGCGTTGAACAACGCTTTGGCGTTGTTGGGGTCCTTGGCTAGTACTTGCTCGTAGTATGGGATAGAAGCACGGAAATTTTCTTGCCCAAAAAACTTGTTACCGGTTTTGAGCAGTTTGCCCGTGCTTTGGGCCATGCCGGGCTGGGTGGCGGCGGCACTCAGGGCCATGGCGCAGGATACCTGCAACAACCTTTTGGATAAGTTATCCATTGGAAAAAAAAGAGATTGAAAGAAAGATTTTTTTTAAAGGATGCTTGGCGGGTGCGTGTCGGTAATCAACAGATTGCAGGGCAATCAGCAACGAATTTGACTTGTATTGAAAGTAAAGCGCAGGGTTGTGAAGCAAAAAGCAAAAACCAAGCCGGGCCTCACGCACTGGCAATGACAACAAATATAGGCCCGCAGATCATCAGTGACGGGACGGGTTGCTTTTGGAGCAGTGATATTAAGTGTTCATTACACGCCATAATGCGTTTGGCAACCGCGCAAATATAGACGAATGCGAGAGATTACAATTTTTAGCAATCTATTATTTTATGGCATTTAGAGGCTAAAGAACGTAATTTTGCGTCTTGTTCCCGCCTTATCCCTTTTGCCTTTGCTTGTGCCCATGCTTATTCGCGACGCCCGGTTTTTGACGAGCAACACCCGCGTAGACCTGTGCCCGGCCCCCGACCGGCCGGAATATGCCTTCATCGGGCGCTCCAATGTGGGCAAGTCGTCGCTCATCAACGCGCTTACCGACCGGGCGGGCTTAGCCAAAACGTCGGCTTCGCCCGGCAAAACCCAGCTCATCAACCACTTCATTGTCAACGAGCAGTGGTATTTGGTCGATTTACCCGGCTACGGCTACGCCAAGGTGAGCAAAACATCGCGGGCCGAATGGCAAAAGATGATCAACGCTTACCTGCAACGCCGCGAAAACCTGGCTTGCGTGTGCGTGCTTCTTGACTCACGCCTTCCGCCGCAGACCAGCGACCTCGAATTCATGGAGTGGTTGGGTAAGCTAGGGGTGCCATTCGTAATGGTCTTTACCAAAATTGACAAGCAGTCGGCCACGCAAACTCGGACGCTCATTGCCGCTTACCTGGCCAAAATGAGCGAAACGTGGGACGAACTGCCACGCCACTTCCTCACATCGGCGAGCACCAAGGCGGGGCGCGATGAGCTACTGGGCTTCATCGCCGATGTAAACCAACAGCTGGCCAGCGCGCCCGGCGCGTAGCTTTGGCCTCGCTTTTGCGAAGCCGCTGCTTCCGGCCGCGGCTGGTTCGGCCTCCAATCTTTTATTCGTTCCGCTTTATGTTGAAATTGTTGCTTTTGCCGCTGGCCTTGGGCCTTCGATTGGCCACCCCGGCTGACGCCCAAACCGCTGCCCCTGTCCCCAATACCCACCCCGTGGCCCGCCCGGCCGTGGAGCCCGGCGCCGGCACAGGCCGTGTAGCGGCGGCCATCCCGGTGGCCGAGTACTACGAGGGCGGCCAGGAGGCCCTATATACCTTCATCGCTCAGGAATTGAAGTACCCACTGTTGGCTAGGCGCAACCGCATCCAAGGCCGTTGCATTGTGAGCTTTACGCTGAATCCGGACGGTACGATGTCGGGCGTGAAACTGGTGAAACAGATGGGCGGCGGCACCGGCGATGAGGCCCTGCGCGTGGTACACCTGCTCAAATTTAAAAAGCCCGCCTACCCCATCCTCACCAGCCTACCCATCGACTTTAAGCTCGGTGCGACAGGCGCAAACACCGCCGAATAATTGAATAAAGAAATGCGCAATTAATTATCAATAAGTAACGAGCATTTTTACTCTTTCAGCTAATTAATAATTAATTACGCATCTTTAATCGCTCATTGTTAATTGCAAAATAATGCCTTACGAATTAAGAGAAATCGCCGCCATTAGCGGTTTACCGGGTCTGTACCGCTTACTGAAAGCCGCCCGCCACGGCGTACTCGTGGAAAGCCTTGACGCCCGTGCCGCCCGCAGCATGGCCCCTGCCCGCAACAAAGTTTCGCTGCTGGCAGAGATTTCGATTTATACAACCGATTACGACGTGAACGTGCCTCTGACCGAAGTTTTCGAGCAGATCCACGCCCACTACGGGAACGATTTGCCGGTGAACAGCAAGTCGGACGAAAGTGAGTTGGCCGATTTTATGGCCCATGCCGTGCCCGACTACGACCGCGACCGGGTGTATTTGTCCGACATCAAAAAACTGGTCACTTGGTACAGCATCGTGAGCCAGCACCTGCCCTACCAGCCCGCAGCCGTCGAAGCGCCCGCCGACGTCGAAACGCCTGCGGCCGCTGAGCCACTGAGCACGGGCAGCACGATTGACGCGCCCGAACCTACTGCCACGGCCGAAGCTTCTGCTAACCTGGAAGCTGTTCCATTTGACACGGCGCCAAAAAAAAGCCGTAAAAGAGGCTGATTAGCCAACGGTTACTGTTTGC
>JANPOR010000342.1:0-12806 GCA_031428075.1 Hymenobacter sp.
TTACAATTACCGGGCGGGGTTCTTGCTGTACAATGGCTGCGGCGGGGGGGGCGCCAACTTCAAATGCTGCATTACTGGCAATACAAAAAATACCCGCGGGGGGGGGGCAAATGGTTGGGGGGGGGGCGGAAGCAATTCCAACCGCAAAGGAAAGCTGCCGGCTGCTTTGCCAACCTCACCGGACCAGGGGCCCTCTCCGCCCCAAGTTACCTCCAAGCACGTCAGTACTGGCATATTATTTGCACTTTTCACTACTATATGCTTTATAAATGCCCTTATAAACATCTTTTATAGACTTATTTCATGATTAAATTTTTACTCGCTTTGCTACTACTGCCAACTTTGCTAATACCAACGCCCCGCGCTATGGCCGGCCCGCCAACTGGTCCCGCGCCCCTCAGCGGCCAGTGGAAGGGACCCTTGAAACTGCTCGGCGGCGAGATTACCGTTATCATCACCGTTGTGCCGCTCAGCAACGGCACCTATTATGCCGCCCTCGACGCCCCACAGCAGCGCATCAGCCGCATGCCGGTGGAAGTCGAGCTGAAAGGCACCGATTTAACGCTGCGCATCGAGCAAGCCGGCAGCCGCTTCGTAGGGAAAGTGCTCGACGACGGGGCCCGCCTTAGTGGCACCTGGACACAGCCGGGCCTCACGGCACCGCTGGTGCTGCGGCGCGCCGTGGCCTCGGCGCAGGCCACCAACCGCCTGCGCGCCGCCCCGCCCTACCGCGAAACCGACGTTTCGTTTCTAAACCCCGCTACCCGACAGCACCTGAGCGGCACGCTGACGGTACCAGCCGGCGAGGGCCCCTTCCCGGCCGTGGCCCTGCTATCCGATTTAGGCCCCCAAAACCGCGACGTGGAGGTGTCGGGCTACCGCATGTTCGGGCAGCTAGCCGACTACCTTACCCGGCACGGCGTGGCCGTGCTGCGCTTCGACGACCGCGGTGTGGGCAAGTCGGACGGCACCTACGCCAACGCCACCACTGCCGACCTTGTGACCGACGCGCAGGCCGCGCTGGCTTGTCTGCGGGCCCAGCCTTTGGTGGCGCCACAGCGCGTGGGCCTGCTCGGCCATGGCGAAGGCGCCAACGTGGCCCTGCTGGCCGCTGCCGCGCCCGGCCGGCCCCCGGCCTTTGTGGTATCCCTGGCTGGCTACGGGCAGCCCGGCTATGAGGTGTTGCTGCGCCAGCAAGGCGAAATTATGCGCTTGATTGGGGCCGACCGCGCCCAGGTAAAAGCGGCCCGTGACGTGTATCAGCGCACGGTGGAGGTCATTCGTCAGACGCCCGACAACGTTGCAGCCCGCGTCAAGGTGGCGGCACTGCTCAGCGGCACCAACCCGGGCATTGACGCGGGTATGGCCCGCGCCCGCGCCGGGCAACTCACTTCGCCTTGGTCACGCTACTTTTTTGATTTTGACCCCCGGTCCCAGCTAGCCAAGGTCGAGTGCCCGGTGCTGCTGCTCAACGGCACGGCCGATTTACAGGTGTCGGCCAAACGCAACATGACGCCCCTGTACAAGGTCTTGCGCCGCACCCACCACCCGGTTTCGGCCTTTCGCCTTGGCAGCGTCAACCATTTGTTCCAGCCCGCACCCGGGCAGTGGCCGGTGGTCGACGGCGTCCAGCAGCCCACGTTTTCTCCCGAAGCCATGAAACGGATTTCCAGCTGGGTGGCCCTTAAAACCAAGCTACCCAGCGCTCCTCAGCCCTTGCCCATAACCGTGAAACGGGCTGCCCCGCGCAAAATCGGGCGCTTGCAGCGCATGTGGGACTAAACACGGTCGGGCCCCGGTGGGGCTACGGGTTGTCTGCGGGTTTATGGCCACATTTGCCGCATGCTCTGCCGTCCTTTCTTCCTGCTGCTGATGCTCATTCGTTTCAGCCCAGCTTCCGCCCAAGTCCCCGCGCCGCTCGTCATCGAGACCCAGCATCTAGGCTTGGCACTAACGGTAGGTGCCAACCGCCACCTTTACCAAAGCTACCTAGGGCCCCGGCTCGCCGCCCCGGCCGATTATGCCCACCTATCTGGCGCGCACGAAGCCTACGTGCCGGGCGGGCTCGACAACTTATTTGAGCCCGCCGTGGGCCTGACGCACGCCGATGGCAACCCCTCGCTGGAGCTGTTGTTTGTGGATGCGCAAACTGCCCAAACCAGCGAGAATGTGCGCACTACGACCGTTCGGCTGCGCGATTCCAAGTACCCGGTAGAGGTGCTGCTGCATTACGCGGCCTACACCCAGGAAGACGTTATCAAAACCTGGACTGAGATCAAGCACCAGGAGCGCAAAGCATTGGTGCTGAATCATTATGCATCCGTCATACTGCATTTTGAAGCGCCACAATATTGGCTCACGCAGTTCCACGGCGACTGGGCGGAGGAGATGCGGCAGCAGGAGGCCCCGCTTACCAGTGGCATCAAAGTCATCGATACCAAGCTGGGCACGCGGGCCGATCTGTACCAGACACCGGCCTTTTTCCTGGCCTTGGGCAAGGCGGCCGACGAAACCAGCGGCGAGGTACTGGCCGGCACACTGGGCTGGACGGGCAACTTCCGCCTGGCCTTCGAGCTAGACAATCAGAACGATTTGCGCCTGTCGGCGGGCATCAATCCGTACGCTTCGGCCTACACGCTGCCACCGGACCAAGCCTTCGTCACGCCCGAGTTCATCTTCACTTACAGCTCCCAGGGCAAGGGCCAGGCCTCGCGCAACCTGCACCGCTGGGCCCGCCGCTATGGCGTGCTCGACGGCACCCAGCCCCGCCTGACGCTGCTCAACAACTGGGAATCGACATTTTTCGACTTTAACGAGCCCAAGCTCGACGCGATAATGGCCGACGCGGGCAAGCTGGGCGTGGACCTGTTCCTGCTCGACGACGGCTGGTTTGGCAACAAGTACCCGCGCAGCAACGACAACGCCGGCCTCGGCGACTGGCAGCCCACCCGCACCAAGCTGCCCAACGGCCTGGGCCATCTGGTGCAGGAAGCGAGCAAGAACGGCGTGAAGTTCGGCATCTGGCTGGAGCCCGAAATGGTGAATCCCAAAAGCGAGCTGTACGAAAAGCACCCCGACTGGATACTAAAGCTGCCCAACCGCGTCGAGGATCTCAGCCGCAACCAGCTAGTGCTCGATCTAAACAACCCCAAGGTGCAGGACTTCGTGTACAATACAGTAGCTGAGGTATTTGCAAAAAATCCTGGCCTGGCCTACGTGAAGTGGGACTGCAACCGGCCGATGACCAACGCCTACTCACAGTACCTCGGCAAAGATCAGTCGCACCTGTACGTTGATTATGTGCGGGGCTTTTACAAAGTGTGCGAGCGGCTGCGGCAGCAGTACCCGCACCTGCCCATTATGCTATGCTCGGGCGGCGGCGGCCGCACCGACTACGGGGCCCTGCGGTACTTCACCGAGTTCTGGCCTTCGGACAACACCGACGCCGTGGAGCGCGTGTTCATTCAGTGGGGCTACTCCAACTTTTTTCCGTCGCTGACGCTGGCCAGCCACGTCACCAATTGGAACCAGCAGCATTCGCTGAAATTCCGCACCGACGTGGCCATGATGGGCAAGCTCGGCTACGACGTGGATTTGGCGAAGCTGACACCCACCGAGATGGCCTTTAGCCAGCAGGCCGTGAAGGACTACAAGCGGCTCAGCCCGGTCATTTGGCAGGGCGACTTGTTCCGCCTGCGCTCGCCCTACGAAAGTAACCAGCCGGCCCTGATGTACGTGGCCGACGACCATGCCCACGCCGTGCTCTTCGCCTACAACCTGCACACGCGCTTCCACGAGACCGTGCGCCGCGTGCGCCTCCAAGGCCTCGAACTCGCCCGGCGCTACCGCGTGGCCGAAATCAACCTCGTGCCCGGCACCACCTCCGACCTTGCCGACCAAGGCCAGACCTACTCCGGCGACTACCTGATGCAGGTTGGGTTGCGCGTTACATCGAATGAGGCCCCGGCCCTCACCAGCCATGTGCTGGAATTGACCGCGGAATAGTGGCAGGTCGGGCGTAATATTGCACTCCAAAAATATTTCTTAACTTATATATTTTTGGGCTTTACCCGCCGGTTGCTGAGCAGTGTGGCACTGCTAGCCTTGCCCAGCGGCGCGTTTGCGCAGGCCCCGAGCCTCACCGGCGACTGGTCCGGTACGCTTAGGGCCTTCGCCCTCACGGCCCACCTGGCCGACCCGGTGGGCGGGCCGCGCACGGCCACGCTCGACATCCCGATGCAGCACGCGCAGGGCCTGCCGCTGCAGTTCTCTGCCCCTGCCGACAGTGTGTACCTGCGTCTATCGCAAGCCCAGGCCTATTTTGCCGGCCATCGCTCTGCCGACGGGCAGCTGCTGGTGGGCCAATGGCAGCAAATTGGCCAAGCATTTTCCCTCACGCTGCGCCGGGTGGCAGCGGGCGCCCAGGAAGGGACCCGCCGGCCCCAAACGCCCAAGGCGCCGTTTCCTTACCAAACCGAGGAAGTGACCTTTACCAATGCCCAAGCGGGCGTGATCTTGGCTGGCACCTTCACCGTGCCCACTGGCAAAGGACCCTTCCCGGCCGTAGTGCTACTCACCGGCTCGGGGCCCGAAGACCGCGACGAAACCGTGTTCGGCCACAAGCCTTTTTGGGTACTGGCCGACTACCTCACCCGCCGCGGCGTGGCTGTGCTGCGCTTCGACGACCGCGGCGTGGGCAAGTCGGGCGGCTCGCAGGCCAGCAGCACCAGCGCCGATTATGCCGCTGACGCCTTGGCAGCGCTGGCGTGGCTCCGGACCCAGCCCCACGTGGCTAAAAAACACGCTGGGCTACTGGGCCACAGCAAGGGCGGTACTGCCGCCATCGCCGCTGCTACCCAACCTAACGGACCCGATTTTCTGGTGCTGCTGGCCTCCCCCGGCCTGCCCGGCGACGAGCTGATGGTTCAACAGGCGCTGGCTCTTAGCAAGCTGCTGGCGACCGATCCCGCGCGGCTGCTTTCCATCGAAAAAGCACAGCGGCAAGTACTCACCATTGTGGAGCAAACGCCCGACAACGCCCAGGCCCGCGCCAAGCTTCAGCTGCTGCTCAACCCCAGCGGCTCGACCGATCCAGTGGCCCTGGCGCGGATCGGTAGGCAAATTAACGCGCTGGCCTCGCCCGCCTACCGCCACCTACTGGCCGACCGTCCCGCCCAGACGCTGCCCAAGGTGCACTGCCCGGTACTGGCCTTGGGCGGCAAAGGATATGCAAGTGCCCGCCACGGCTAACCTGGCCGCCATCGCTGCGGCCCTGAAAACCGGCAGCAACCGCGACGTAACGGTAGGAGAATTGCCCGGTCTCAACCACTTGTTTCAAACGGCAGCCACGGGCTCGCCCGGCAATTACGGCACCATCAAGGAGACGTTTGCCCCCCGCGCCTTGCAAACCATCGGTGACTGGCTAGTAGCGCACGCCGGGTGCTGAAGGGGGCCCAGCGCAGCGCGTTCACGTGAATTTCAGAAGTTGGACTTTGAATCGGGTGAATCCAGTAACATTGCAGTTGTATTGTATAACGGCGAACGACCATGCCAGAATCCGACAACCTGGGACACAAGTTCCTGAGCTTTTTTATTAAGGATGCTGAGCCGGGGGCCCCTGGGCCAGTCCCGGCGGCACCTGCGGGCGCGGGATTCAGCGCTGTTGCACCTGTCGCGCCGCTGCCGCCCGGCACCATCGATGGCAAATTCGCCGAGCACCTGACCGGGGTGCTGGCCAAAAACAACTTACCGGGGCCCGATTATTTTGAGTTCCGGGAGGCGCTGCGGGGCTTGGCCGGGCTCGATCTGAGCGAGGGCAAGCAGTACCAGGCGGCGTGGGCCACTTTCAAAGCACTGGGCGGGCCGGCCGACGTGAGTGTGCTCACCGGCACAGCCCAGCAGTACCTGACGCTACTGGCCCAAGACCGTAACGCTTTCGGCCAGAGCGTGGACCAGGCCGTGCAGGAGCGGGTAGGCGGTTTGCAGCGCGAGCAGCAGCAAGTGCAAGCCGATAACGAGGCCCTGGCGAAGCAGTTGGTTGATATCCAGCAGAAAAGCACCGCCAACGCGGCCCGGCTGGCGACCATCAGCGGCGAAATTGCCGAGCAGAGCGCCAAGCTCACCCAAAACCGCCAGAACTACGAGGCCACCTACGGGCACTTCACGCAGCAGATCAAGAACGATGTAAACAAGATCACGCAGTACTTAAAATGAGTTGAAAAACAGCCAGTAAACCTAAAATAACTGGCCCTGAGAGCGACGCGGTGTTATGCCAACCCGCACCGGCCGATCAATGCCTGGCAACTTCTACCTACCGGCTTTTACTTTTTACCCAAACCCAATGGCTACTCCTGATTTTTCGCAGCTGGGCGGCGGCAGCGCCGACGTGGAGAAACGCTCGTTCTGGTCGCGCCCCGAGGGCGTACTCGGCCTGGTGGTGTTGGCCGGGCTGGTCGGCACGGGCTTGTTCTACTTCAACGAAGTAGTCAAGTTTCTGATTGACGTGGCCACCAACACCTTACACTTGGCGCTTTTGCTGGGGGCCCTGGGCGTACTGGTGTTTCTGGCCACGAGCCGCGACGTGCGCACGGGGCTATTCTTTCTGTTCAAAACGCTGATGCGCAAAGTTACGGGCCTTGTAATTCAGCTCGACCCCATCGCCATCCTCAAAATCTACATCGACGACCTTAAGCAGAAACGCCAGAAAATGCAGGGCCAGATTGACCAGTTGGCGGGCCAAATGGTGAAGCTGAACAAGAAAATCATCGAAAACAACGACGCTATCAAGCAAAAATTTGCCGAAGCCAACAAGGCAAGTGCCATGCTAGAGCGGCCAGGCATGAAGGAAACCGCGTCGCTGGCCACTATCGAAGGCGCTGGCCTTCAGCAGATGAACGAGAAATTGATGCCGCTCCAACGCAACATCAAAACGGTGCTGGCCTTCATGGAAAAAGTGAACCAGAGTGCCGACTACATTATCAAGGAAACCGAGATTAAGGTGCGGCTCAAGGAAGTGGAGTACAAGATTGTGAAGGAAAGCTCGAGCGCGCTACGCACAGCCATCAGCATTTTTAAGGGCGACCCGGACAAGAAGTTTTACTTCGACGAATCGATGGAGTACATCCAGGACGACATGAGCCAGAAGCTGGGCGAGATGAAGCGAGCAATGGACTTGTCGATGGACTTCATCAACTCGGTGGACGTGCAGAACGGCGTCCTCTCCGACAAGGGCGAGGCCCTGCTCGAAGCCTACAACAAGGGCGATTTCAAGCTGGTAACGCTCGATACGCGGCCCGCGCCCCTGGCAGCGAGCCCGGCCCCGGGCAGTCCCAGTTTTTATCCGCCCAAAGACAGTGAATATCGTAACTTACTGGAATAGAGTATTAGTCGGCAAATTCTTGGTTTTCCATCCTTTCACATCCCTTCGCTTATGCAACGCTTAACCGTAGCTGGTCGGCTCATCATCACGGCCGTGGTGCTGATGGCCCTGTATTTTGGCTTCCGCTATTTTTCGGCCACCCACCCCGTGCTGGGCCCGGCCACCACGGCGGCGGCGGCCGATGTCTCGGCCAAGCTGCCCGGCAATGAAGCGGCCCAGGCCAGCGGTGGCGACCGGCCCACCGGGGCCACCGGCCCGACTGTGGCTGGCAGCGCCCGCCCAGCCTTCGCCTACGAGGCCGCTGCGCCGGTGGGCGGCAAGCTCAAGGGCGTGGTGGAGTTGGGCGCCAGCGGCTTTAATTCGTTCATCGTGCGCCTCGATGGGCAAAAGAACTGGCACCTAGAAAAAGCCGAGTTCGGCAACAGCTTGGTGATGGAAAATATGGCCTCCGACACCGATGTGCGCCAGGGCCTGAAAGCGTACATCGGCAAGATGCTCGACTACGGTGTGGGCGGGCGCGATATCCACTTCGTAGTCAGCTCGGGGGCCCACAAGGCCTCCGGCACCCGTAAAATCGTGCAGGCCCTGCAATCACTACATTACGTGGTGAATACCGTGACGCCCGAGCGCGAGGGCGTGCTGGGCCTGCGCTCGGTGCTACCTCCCGCGTATGCCAGCAAAGCATTTGTGGTCGACATGGGCTCGAGCAACACCAAGATTTCGTGGCTAGCAGGTGGCCAGCCAAAGTCAGTAGAAACTTACGGGGCCAAGTACTTCGAGCAAGGCACAGCCGACGATGTGGTAGCCAATGACTTGAAGGTCAAGGCCCAGCAGGTACCGGCCGGGCTGCACGCTACGTGCTTCATCATCGGCGGCATTCCCTTCGAGCTGGCTAAAAAAGTGCGCCAAGGCAAAGAGCGCTATACCGTGCTCGATGCCCCCTCCGCCTATCAAATGGATAACGCCAAGGGCAGAGCCGGCCTCAACATCTACCGCGCCGTGGCCGAGACCACCGGCTGCCGGCAATTCATCTTCGATTGGGACGCCAACTTCACCATCGGCTATCTGCTGACGCTGCCTAACTAGATGTCTTCATTGCCCGTTGCCCCGCCACCCCCGCGTCCCAAGCGCCGTACCGCGGGTCCGTTGCGCTGGGTACGGCGCTACATGGGCTACTCGCGGGCCGAGGCGCGGGGCATGGTCGGGCTACTGGCGGTGCTGGCCGGGGCCCTGCTGCTGCCGCTGCTCTGGCACCCGGACCAGCCCCAATACCTATCAGCGGCTGATCAGCAGCAGCTCGACCAACTAGCCGCCGACTTAGTCGGCAACCGTGCCCCGGGCCGCGCTCATGCCGTACGTGCAGCCGGTCGTTTTCCGCGCTACCTGCAGGTGGCACAAATACCCCTGGGGCCCTTCGACCCCAACGCCCTCACGGCCGCGGGATGGGAGGCGCGGGGCGTACCGCACTTCGTGGCTGGGCGCATCGTGAAATACCGCGACGCGGCGGGCGGCTTCCGTGCCAAGGCGCAGATCAAGAAAATGTACGGGCTGGAGGACTCAGTATATCAGCGGCTGGCACCGTTCATACAGTTGCCAGACGCGCTGCCAGTACGCGACGAGCGGCCCGCCTATGCGGTGGGCGGCTCTGGAAAATTTCAGCCATTTGCGCCCAACAGCAGGTTTCCCAGCAAACCCAAGAACCTCCAGCCCTTCGACCTGAATTCGGCCGACACCACCGCGCTAGTGCAAATCCGGGGCATCGGAGCAGGACGGGCCCGGTGGGTGATTCAGTACCGCAACCAACTCGGCGGCTACGTGCGCGCCGACCAGTTGGGCGAAGTTTTCGTGCTGCGCGACGCCCCCGATTTGGTCGACAGCCTGCGCAAGTACACGTTCGTGCGGCCCGGTTTCGCACCCCAATTAATCAACGTAAACACGGCCTCGTTTGATGAACTGTACCTGCACCCCTACATCCGCAAGGGCTTGGCCCGCCTCATTGTGGCCTTCCGCAAACAGCACGGCCCTTACCACCAACCCGAAGATTTAAAGCAGATTCCTACCTTAAAGCCAGACGACTGGGCGAAGCTCCGACCCTACGTGCGCTGCGACTGAACGGGCTCGGGCTCCGGCAGCCCGGGAGCAGTCTTTTTGCCTGCTCCCATTTCCAGAGCTCGCAGCTTATCGGCCCGCCAAGCAGTGAACGCCACCACCAGCAGCGTCATAATGCCGCCGAATATTACGCTCGGGGCAGTACCCAGTACCTTGGCCGCCGCGCCGCTCTCGAAGGCCCCAATTTCGTTGCTAGAGCCGATAAAAATGTTATTCACGGCCGAAACGCGTCCTTTCATGTACTCCGGGGTATAGGTATGGATGAGCGTAGAGCGCACAATGACTGACACCGAATCGAACACACCCGTGAGGAACAGCATGAGCAATGACAAATAGATGTTGTGCGAAAGTGCGAACCCAATGGTGGCCGCTCCGAAGCCCGCCACCGCCCACAGCAATTTGCGCCCCGCCTGCTTGCGCAGGGGCGAAAACGTGAGCCACACCGCCATCAGGGCCGTACCCACGGCCGGGGCCGCCCGCATGTAGCCCAAACCGGCGGGCCCAACGTTCAGCATTTCTTTGGACGCGAAGATGGGTAGCAGCGCCACTGCCCCGCCGAAAAGCACGGCAAATAGATCCAGCGACAAAGCGGCCAATACAATCTGGTTGCCGAAAATGAATCTGGTGCCGCTCAAAATACTCTCGCTCAGCGTCAGCCGCTCGCCCTCGATGGGCGGCAACTCGCGGCTGGCGATGCTGATGAACAGTAGCAGCGCCAAGCCTTCGAGCACGGTGTCGACGCCATAGGCCACGTCGAGGCCCAACGTGATTAAGCCCCCGCCAACTGCGGCCCCCAGCACCGTCGACGCTTGCCAGCTGGTCGAGTTCCAGGTCACGGCGTTGGGCAACAAGCTGCGCTCGGACAACAGTTGGGGCATAAACGCGAACAGCGCCGGTCCCAGAAAACCCCGCGCTACCCCGCTCACGAACAGCACCAGATACAGCGGCCACACGGATGTGGCGTGCAGCATTTCCACGTACACGCGGCCCCGCAGCAAGACGGCTGCCTGCCCCGGCCGCGAAAGCCAGAACAGCGTGGCCGCGCACAAAAACAGTACGGCTACCGCCGGCACGATAATTTTTTTGCGGCGCACTGAGTCGGCCACGTGCCCGGCGTAGAGCGAAACGCCGATGCTTGGAATAGCCTCGGCCAGCCCGATAAGGCCCAGGGCCAGCGGATCATTGGTGAGCTTAAAAATCTGCCAGCCTACCACCACGCCCTGAATCTGGGTAGCGGTAGTGAATAGCACCCGGGCGGTGACAAGACGGCGAAAATCAGGCAGGCGCAGGGCCGCGTAAGGGTCGTGGGGAGCCGCGGGAGCGGCGGGCGTAGCAGGGCTCATAGCGTTTGAAAGCGCGGGGCCGGCATACCGCGCGGTCCCCGTCATCGCAAAGGTAGACGCGCCAGTTTCCAGTTGCCGTGGCGCTTACCCCGCCCTCCATCAACGCTTATCTTGCATAAAGCTCTCTACCCTGCCATGCCCGACCACGGCCTCGACCTCGTGTACCGCCCCGACCTGCCGGCCCTTTTCGCCCGCTGGCAGCGCGAAATCATGCCTCAGGAGTTACGGGTAGGTTACCAAGCCGTGCTGGCAGCCGCCGACGAAGCCCAATGCAGCCAGTGGCTGCTCGACTTACGTCGCCGCGAAGACGTGATTGAGCCGGTGGTGAACGCGTGGTTCGGCACTACTTTTGCGCCCTCGCTGCGGGGGCGCTACGCGGCTCCGGTGCGCTTGGTCTTTCTGGTGTCACCGCTACGGGTCCAGCAGCCCGTAACCACCGCAGTTTCTGCCGAAAACACGAATTGTCGCATTGCCACCTTTACTGACGAGGCCGCTGCTCACGCTTGGCTAGCCCGTACTGAAAGCTAACGGAACAGCGCTTTGCAATAGTAAGCTTGCAATAAAGAATTGCGTGGTGTAAAAATATTTTGTCATCTTTACGATGGCCAGCTTGCCGATATCCTAAGCTGACCGCTACATTTGGCAACCGCTTGCAACTCTATGGCTCTTGCCTGTATCTTCCCTATTATTTCCCTTAAACTGCATACTATCGCCTCAAGCTCTACGTTCTCCTTATCCGTAGTCCTTTATGGAATTCATGCAGCTGAGCGATTCCGCGCTCGTTTCGTTATACCTGGCCGGCCAGGAATCCGCTTTCGCGCTATTGCTTGAGCGGCACCGAAGCCGGGCCTACACCACTATCCTGCTCATTGTGCGCGACGAAGACGTGGCCGAAGACCTGCTACAAGACGCGTTCATCAAAGCCATCCACGTGCTGAAAAGCGGCCGCTACAACGACGAAGGTAAGTTTGGGCCTTGGCTGTGCCGCATCGCGCACAACTTAGCCATCGACGCATTCCGCCGCGGCAAGCGCGTGCCCCACCACAGCCTCGACGCCGACGGCTTTCTGGCCAACTCACTTGCCCACTCCGAAGAAGGAGCCGACGACGCCCTGGCCCGCGAAGAAACCCACGCCCGCCTGCGGCAACTCATCCAGGAACTACCCCCAGCGCAAAAAGAAGTGCTGCTTATGCGCCACTACGGCGACTTGAGCTTTCAAGAAATTGCCGATGCCACCGGTGTGAGCATCAACACGGCCCTGGGCCGGATGCGCTACGCATTGATAAACCTACGGAAGAAAATGGCCGTAAACCCACATTACTATGATTCAAACCTTACCCTATTCGACCCTGCTGCGCTACGTGTACAACGAATTGCCAGCTAGTGCCTTGCCTGAAGTAGAAGACGCCTTTCAGCACGAACCCGCACTAGCTACCGCCTGCGCCGACTTGTTACTGGCCCAGCGTACCCTCGACGGCCTGCGCTGCGAGCCCCGGCCAGTGGTTTCGGCCCGTATCTTGGAATATTCGCGGACATTCCCGTCAGGCAGGTAAGCCCAGGGTTTCCGCTGACCTTTGCCATCCTGAACGCTGCTATTCCGCAGCGTTCAGGATGGTTTTTTGTGTTTATTGAACGCGCCAATGCCTCCATTTATGACACGATCCGAGCGGTTCCGCTATTTCCTTGACTACTTCATTACGCACTTTCCCGAGCCCAAAACGGAACTTCGGTACGATAGTCCCTACGGGTTGATCGTGGCGGTGGTACTGAGCGCTCAGTGTACCGACAAGCGCGTGAATCTGGTAATGCCCGCTTTACTAGGGGCCTTTCCCACTCCTGCCCACCTCGGCGCAGCTTCGGCCGACGACATCTTCCCCTTCATTCGCAGCGTTTCGTATCCCAACAATAAGGCCAAGCACCTCGCCGGCTTGGGTCGGATGTTGGCCGAAGAGTTTGGTGGCGAAGTTCCCAGCTTG